>NZ_CAUVXO010000348.1:0-5453 GCF_963555865.1 Protofrankia sp. Cr1 | reverse complement strand
CCTGGTCGGGTCGAACCGTCCCAACGGGGTTCCCGCGGCGGCTACGACCGCCTCAACCGATTTCGGGTCGGACACCGGGCCTACCTCCGTCACGCCGTCGGGTTGCTGGATAAACCGTCCCCGCGACAAGCCCGGTGGGCAACCGCGCTGCCTGAAATATGCGCTGGCGGCACTGTATGGCGCTGGCGGCACTGTGTCGAAGGATTCCACCGACCAGTCCGGAAAATATTCTTCTGAAATATCCAAGTCTTGTATGTATATTACGGAAATAATAGCGTGTAAAAGCTGATGATGCCGTTGCGTAAACCGCGGTGATCGGTTATTCACCCCATCCCGGGCGTTCGGCGCAGCGCCGTTATGGGCATCCCACCGAGTGGCCCGGGGTGGCTGCGGGCTGCCGGAAATGATGATTGATGTCGGATGTGGATTCCGGACAGCCCGATCTCTGTACCAGCCCGATCTCTGTACCAGCCCGATGAGGAGGCGGCACGGACGTGGAGTACCAACTTGCCATCGATGTGGGGTCGGCATGGGTGACGGCCGCTCTCGCTGATGGCGGCCGTGTCAGAGTCGTTTCGTTCGGCGGAGCCGGGTCACGGCTGCCGGCCGTCCTCTACCTGGGAGCGGACGGGTCGACACTGTTCGGGCACGCGGCCCGTCGCCGGGCGCTGGCGGACCCGGCGCGCGCGGCGTCGGACCTCCCTCGTCGCCTGGGTGATCCAACGCCACTGCTCATCGGTGGCGCATCCCTGCCGGTGGCGTCCCTGCTCGCACGGTTGCTCAGTCATGTGGTCGCAGAGGTGGTCAGCCAGACCGGCGGCCCGCCGACGAGCATCACCGTGAGCCATCCGGCGAGCTGGTCGCCCTACAAGATCGATCTGTTGTCGGGCGCGCTCCACCAGATCTCCGTCGATGGCTCGCCCACCTTCGCGACCTGTCCCGCCCCGGTGGCGGCCGCTACCTACCGCCAGCACCTGTCGGCCCGGACCGGGGATCCGGTCGCCGTCTACGACCTGGGCGCCGGCTCGTTCGACACCGCCGTCGTGGGCCTGGACGCAGGCTCGGAGGAAGGCTCGGGCGACAGGCCGGACGGCGGCCGGTGGGTCCTGCGCGGCCACCCCGACGGGCTGGAGCACATGGGCGGTCGTGATCTGGACGAGGCCGTCCTCGGACACGTGATGAATGTCCTGGGCGACAGGGTGGCGGGGTTTCCGTGGACGGCTCCGCCGGAGATCACCACGATGCCGCGCACGGTGCCGCCGATCGACCCTGCTCTGCTGTCCGGATTCGCCCGGCTACGTGCCGAATGTACCGAGGCTCGGGAGACGTTGTCCGATGACACCGAGGCCGAGATCGGTGTTGTCCTGCCCTCGGTTGTCACCACGGTTCGGATAACCCGGGAAGAGTTCGACGCGCTCGCCCGGCCGGCTCTCACCGAGACTGTGGCCGCGCTGCGCCGCACGCTCCTGTCCGTGCCGGTAGACCCCTCCGACCTCGGCGCGGTCCTGCTGTGCGGCGGGTTGGTGCACACCCCACTCGTCCACGATCTGCTGGTGGCCGAGCTGGGCGCGGACGTGATGCTCGATGTGCGTCCGGCCGGGGAGATCGCGCTTGGCACGGCCCTGATCGCGGCGCACGAGGCATCGCCCGAGCTGGCATCCCCTGACGCGGTCGACCACGTCGATGGGCCTGTCAAGGGGCCTGCCGGCGATGACGGGCCTGCTGCCGACGAGGAGCGGACCGGCATACCTCCCACGGGCCTCATCGCCCCGCCACTGCCCACGAGCGTGCCGCCGGCCGATCGCTACCGGTCGCGTCCGGGTGCGGCAGGCACGGGGCAGGGCGAGGCGTCCGCGCACGAACCCGTAGCACCTGCCGGTCATGGATCTCGGCGGCTGACCGGTCCTGCGCGCAGGCACCCATGGGCATTTGCGGCTATGATCATCTGGATGATTCCGCTGATTGTCATCGCGGTCGTCCTGTTCGGTGGCGGGAGCTCCGGAGGCGGGGCCGAGGAGTACCACTACGCCTCGCCGTGGGTCTACCGGGCGCAGGAACAGGCCGAGAACCTCCCGCCGCCTGTGGTCGGGGACGTGCCCAACCCGGGCGCGAACGACGTCACCGTGGGTGGCTCGATCGAGGTGGCACCGGTCACGGAGACCGCTTACGCGCTGTTCCGCAGACAGCAGCGCGACGTCCAGGTGACAACCCGTGCGGTGAATACCGACGACGGCTTCGCCAAGTTGTGCCAAGGCCAGCTTGACATCAGCGGTGCGTCATTCCCCAAGGAACCCACCGCCGCGTGCGGGCAGGATCAGGTGAGTGCCTTCGAGGTCGCGCACGAGACGTTGCCGGTCGTGGTGGACAGGAGCAACACCTGGGCGCGCTGCCTCACCCTCGCGCAACTGCACGCAGTCTGGGGGAAGGAATCCACGATCAGTTCGTGGCGGCAGGTCGACCCGTCCTTCCCGGATGTTCCTCTGACACCGGCGGGTTTCAACCCCGGCTCGATCCCGAACGCCTTCTTCAACGCCGGAGTCAACAATGGCAGGGAGGAGGGCCGGACGGACTTCCGCAGCTATTCCGACGGCAACGCCATTGCCCAGGCAGTGGGGTCGACCAGGGGCGCGGTGGGGTATGTGGATTTCCCGACCCTGGCCGCAAACACCGACCGTGTCAGCGGAGTCCAGATCAACAATGGGTCGGGGTGCGTTGAGCCGACCCTGGAAAACGCCCGCGCCGGTCGGTATCTGCCGTTGTGCAAGCCGCTCTACATCTATGTCCGGTCGGCGGCATTGCGCCGTCCCGCGGTGGCAGCGTTCGTCAGGTTCTACTTGTCCAATCAAGCGGAGATCGCCGTGGCGGCCCACACCGTGCCTCGCGACGAGGCGGAGATCAAGGAATCGGTCGAGAAGGTGGACGAACTCACCAAGGGGGTCGGCCCGGTGCGGCCAGGTTGACATTCTCGGACAGCTACCCACAGGGCGGTCGGTAAGCCATGTCGGGAAGGAATCGGCTCCACTCCTGCGGGGTCAGCTGGTTGCCCGGGTCTGCGCATGCCGCAGTGGCGAGCCGGGTGGGGTCGAGCCGCAGGAGTCTGATCGTCGCGTCGTTGCCGGCCGTGGCCAACGTCTCGCCGCCGGCATCGAACGCCACCGTCTGCACGCCGCCAGCCGGTGCGCCGGTGAGGCGCGCAAGGACGGGGTCGCGGGGGCTGGTCACGTCGACCAGGCCGACCGTTGCGTCCAGGCTTGCCGTGGCGAGCCAGCCGCCACCGAACGCCACACCGGTCACCCAGTCGAGGTGATCGGTCAGCACCGCGTCGGGGGCCGGGCGAGCGGGGTCGGAGACATCCCACAGCCGTGCGGTGTGGTCGTCACCGCCAGTGGCGAGCAGATGTCCGTCCTGGTTGAAAGCGATCCCCTCCACGACCCCGTTGTGGCCGGTCATCGTCGCAAGTGAACGCGGGGCCTGACGGTCGCTGATGCCCCACAGCCGGGCCGTGCCATCGACCGAGGCGGTGGCCAGGATCCGCCCGTCCGGCGCGAACGCGACGCTCTGTACAGGGCCGAGATGGCCATAGAGGCTCGTCAGGAACATCGGGTGTCGCGGGTCGGAGACGTCCCACAGCCGCGCCGAGCGGTCATCGCTTGCGGTCGCGACGGTGCGGCCGTCCGGACTGAACGCCACGCCGTTCACCGGGTCGATATGGCCGGCCAGCGTGGACAGCGCAGCTGGCCGGTACGGGTCGGAGACATCGGTGAGGCGGCAGGTGCTGTCCGGGCCGGCAGTAGCCAGCAGACGTCCGTCCGGGCTGATCGCCATGCTGTTGGCCTGCCCTGTTCGCTCGCTGAGCGTAGCCGCAGGCATCACCGGGGCGTGACTGGTGGCATCGAAGAGGGCAACAATACCGTCGGAGCCAGGACCCGGGCCGGAGCCCGCGAGCAGCCGGCCGTCCGAGCTGAGCGCGATTGCCCTGACGGACTTCGTGGGCATGGCAACGGGGGTGGCCGACGGCCAGACGAAAGATGTGATCATTGCGAGCCGGGCCTCGGGCGTGGGGGACAGTTTCCAGGCAGCGAGGCTGAGCCGGGCGGCCAGTGCCGGGTCTTTCGCACGCTGCGTGTCCGCCGCTGTGGTGAGCCGGCGGGAAGCGTCCTGGGACCTGCCGGGGGAGGACCGCGATGTCAGCACCGTGGCGAGGGTTCCCGCTACCAGGATGCACGCGAACAATCCGGCGAGAATCGCCCGCCTGCCGACAGCCCACCGCCACCACCGCGCGGGCAACGACGGCCGGGAAGGCCACCCATTCGGTGTCGGTGTCGGTGTCGTCGGAGGCGTCGGCGTCTGGGGTGTCTGGGGTCTCTGGGGTGCCTGAGGTCTCGGGGGTGTCGGAGGCGCAGACGCGGGGCTGGGCGCCGGTATGCGCGCCGGAGCCTGTGATCGGGCTTGGCCCTGTGATCGGGACGGCGTCGGTGGGTTCGCGGCCGCTGGCGCGGGGAACGACGCAATCGGCGTGACGCCCGGCTGGTGCGGTCGCCGTTCCGCTGGGGACGCGTGCGGCGGGGACGCTGGTTCGGTCAAGACGGTTTCGGCCATCGATGGATCACCGAGGAGACGCACGAGCAGGTTCTGGGCGCTGGGCCGCTCGGCCGGGTTCTTGCCCATGGCTTCTTCGACAAGCAGACTCAGCTCGTCATCCAGGCCATCGAGGCATGGCTGGGTGTGCACGGCCCGGTACAGCAAGGCGTCGGTCGGCCCCTGCCCGAACGGAAGGCGGCCGGTGCCCGCATAGAGGACGACGCCGCCCCAGGCGAAGACGTCCACCGCTGGGGTGATCTCGTCTCCGACGATCTGTTCTGGCGCCATGAAGCCAGGGGTTCCGATCCGCTGCTTGTCGCCGCTGATTGTGGTGAGCGCCGTTGTGCGCGCCATCCCAAAGTCGATCACCTTGGGTCCCATGGCGGAAACAAGCACATTGGACGGCGTGAGGTCACCATGAGTTACGCCAGCGTTGTGAATGGCGGTCAGCGCGGTCGCGACATTCACGGCGAGCAGTTCGAGGTCTGTCGAGCGTAGCGGGCCCTGCTCCGAGACCGTCACGGACAGCGTCAGCCCTTCGACGTATTCAGTGACCAGGTAGGGCTGGTCGGCATCGGGGTCGGCGTCGAGGACAGCGGCTGTGCAGAACCGCGCGACCCGGCGGGCGTTCACCGCCTCCCGCCGGAATCGCTCCCGGAACTCCGGTGCACGGGCGAAGTCGGGCCGGATCATCTTGACGGCGACCAACGGGCCGTCCGGGCGTCGTCCGAGGTACACCGTGCCCATCCCGCCCTGGCCGAGCCGGCCATGCAGGTGGTAGGGCCCGAGCCTGCGTGGGTCACCGGTGTGCAGCGGCGATGCGGACCGGGGTGCCGCATCCGCCACTGTCTCCACCCACCCCTATCGGATTT
>NZ_CAUVXO010000347.1:5985-6698 GCF_963555865.1 Protofrankia sp. Cr1 | reverse complement strand
ACGTCCCGGTCGATACAGACGACGCCTGGACGGTTCTGGAGCAGGACCGCGACCGCGAGGGGTACGTCAGCGTCGACAGCGGGTGTGCCGACGATTTCGTCTTCGACGGGAAGGACCCTGCTCTCGCCGATGTGGTCCCGGTGCGGACCGCCCGACCCGTACCGGGCGAGCTGTCTGACCAGTCCCACGGGCTCCTGCCCGGCTCGGTCGCGCTCGCCCAGCTGACGGCCTCCGGTGGGTTCGGGTCCTTTTCCGTCCTGATGCCGACCGCGGATACCGCAGCCCGGCGGGACAATCTCAAAGAGATCGTGGGGATCGGCCCGGTTGTGGAGGCGCGCCTTTACGCGTTCGGCATCGCGAGCTTCCGCCAGCTTGCCGAGCTCGACGAGGACGGCGTCGACAGCCTTGTCCGGGTACTCGACGGGTTTGGTGACCGGCTTGTCTCGGACGACTGGGTGGGCCAGGCGCGCTCCCTGTACGAGCGCCACCACGGAAACGTGGCCTGATCCGGTGTGCGCGTCGCCCGTTGCGTGCGTGCCTGATCGCATCCACGTCTCGCCAACGCGGCGCACAAGCGGAGCTGTGCTGACGGAGTGTCACCAGCGGATTGTTTTCGATGGTGGCGGTCGCGCTGGCGGTCGCGGTGGGCGTTTCCCCGGTTCATTGAAACGGTCAGATTAACGGCTGTCTCACTCCATGATTGCGGCTACCCG
>NZ_CAUVXO010000347.1:1725-5427 GCF_963555865.1 Protofrankia sp. Cr1 | reverse complement strand
TCGCTGCGCGATGCACGGGTACCCCGGCTTCGTCGGTCGACACCCAACACCTCCGGTGCGTCCCTCCTCGCACCTCGCGATCTACCCGCCCCAGCCCCCTCCTTGACCCACGCCACTATTGCCGGGCGCTCTTTACGTAATGCTTGCTCGGTGGAAAATATGATCATTTCTCTCCCGTGGGGGGGCGTTCGTGGGCCGGTGTGGGTGGGATGCGATGGTTGTGGAAATATGGACCGGGAGCTGATCGGACAGATCTGAGCCGACACGGTCCACGCGCTGCCGGCGCTGCCGGCGCTGCCGGCGCTCCGGGGAAGCCGGTGGCCCGGGGAGGTGGGGGAAGGCGGGACGTGGGACCGGGGGCTTGATTACCGGCGACCTTCTTTCTACGCTTCGCGATAATTGTCGGGATCGGATCGGTCCGAGCGGGTGACCAGGGAGATCGGGTTTTCTGTGACAACACGCGGCGGCTGGATGGACGCTACTTCGCTCATTGAGACCGAAGTGCGTGAACTGGTCCGGCGTCGATCCCTCGACCCGGTTCACGAACCCACCCGGATCCGCCAGCTCGTCGAGGACGTCCTGGGCGAATACGAGGAACGGACGCTCACCAGCGACCTCCCCGCGATTGTCGACCGGGCCACCACCGCGCGGCTTGTCCACGACGCGGTCGCCGGCTTCGGACCGCTACAACGCCATCTGGACGACCCGAGCGTGGAAGAAATCTGGATCAACGAGCCTGGGCGCGTCTTCGTCGCGCGGAACGGGCGCAGCGAGCTGACCACGACGATCCTGAGTGCCGATCAGGTACAGGACCTGGTCGAACGGATGCTGAAGAGTTCCGGGCGCCGGGTGGATCTGTCTACTCCGTTCGTGGACGCCATGTTGCCGGACGGGTCGCGCCTGCACGTGGTCATCCCCGACGTCACCCGCGTCCACTGGTCGGTCAACATCCGCAAGTTCATCGTGTCCGCCGCCAGTATGGACGAACTGGTCGATCTGTCGACGATTACATCGTCGGCGGCAGCCTTCCTGGAGGCCGCCGTCGCCTCCGGACTGAACATCATCGTGGCCGGCGGAACGCAGGCGGGGAAGACGACCATGCTCAACTGCCTCGGTTCGGCGGTCCCCGGTCGGGAACGGGTCATCACCTGTGAGGAGGTCTTCGAGCTCAGGCTGCGGGCCCCGGACTGGGTCGCCATGCAGACCCGCCAGGCCAACCTGGAGGGCACCGGCGAGATCCGGCTCCGGCGTCTGATCAAGGAAGCCCTCCGGATGCGTCCCGACCGGATCATTGTCGGCGAGGTCCGGCAGGAAGAGGCCCTCGACCTCCTGATCGCTCTCAACTCGGGCCTGCCCGGGATGTGCAGCCTGCATGCGAACTCGGCCCGCGAGGCGGTCACCAAACTGTGCACCCTGCCGCTGCTCGCCGGGGAGAACGTCAGCCACGCCTTTGTGGTGCCGACGGTTGCCGCCAGCGTCGACCTTGTCGTGCATCTCACGAAGGACGCGCACGGGCGGCGTCGGGTGACCGAGATCGTGTCATTGTCGGGACGCACGGAGGGGGACGTGATCGAAACCGCGCAGATCTACCGGTCACGCGGCGACACCCTGGTTCGCGCTGACGGGTACCCGCCACATGCAGACCGGTTCGCCCGAGCCGGCTACGACCTGCCAGCCCTGCTCGCCTCGACCGATCGTGACCGGCGGGACCGGATGGCTGAGACGGAGCGCGCCCAGCTCTCCGACCGATCGTGGGTCGAGATCGCGGTGGAGCGCTGATGGGCATCTTCATCGGCCTGCTCTTCGGCCTCGGTCTCCTGCTCATCATCTTCAGCGGGCGTCCCCGCGCCCCGCGCGATCCCGCGTCCGCGAAGTGGCGCGGACGGACCCGGGAGCTGCTCGCTCAGGCGGGAATCCCGGGAGTCAGTCCCGACCAGCTCCTCGCGATCAGTATCGGGGTCGGGCTGCTGGTCGGCCTGATCGTGCTGGCCTTCACCGCCACCTGGTCGCTCGCCGGAGCGTTCTTCATTTTCGCAGCCCTACTGCCGCGTGCGATGGTGATGCGTCGCCGCCGGGCGCGCATGCACGACCTTCGGGAGCTGTGGCCGGATGTCGTCGACAATCTGGCCAGCGCGGTGCGGGCGGGAATGCCCCTGTCCGAGGGGCTCGCATCGGTGGGACTACGGGGCCCGCGCCCGCTTCGGCCGGCCTTCACCCGTTTCGGCGAGGACTACCGGGCGACCGGCTCCTTCGCGGCGAGCCTGGACCGGCTTTCTGACGATCTCGCCGATCCGATCGCCGACCGGATCATCGAGTCGTTGCGCACCGCCCGGGAGGTCGGCGGGACCGACCTCGGCCGGCTGCTGCGGACACTCTCGGCGTTCCTGCGCGAGGACGCCCGGACCCGCGCGGAGCTCGAAACCCGACAGAGCTGGACGATCAATGCTGCGCGGCTCGCGCTCGCGGCGCCGTGGGTTGTCCTCCTGCTGCTGGCGACCCGGGGGGAGACGGTCCGCGCCTATGACAGCCCCACCGGCGTTGTCGTACTCGCGGTCGGCGGTGGGGTGTCGGTGGTGGCGTACCTGCTCATGAAACAGATCGGCAGACTCCCTGAGGAAGGTCGGGTGCTGCGTCCATGAGTCTGGTCGCGACCGGTGCGCTGATCGGCCTGCTGGCCGGCGTCGGCCTGGCTTTGATCGTCCTGCGGTCGCCGGTGGTCCGGCGGATCCGGCTCGCCGATCGGATCGACCCGTACCTGCGGGACACCCCGGCGCAGTCCCGGCTGCTGGCCGACCGGGCCCGGCCGACGGCTTCGCGTAGTGGCCTGGAGGAGCTGGTCCGACCGTTCGTCGCCGACGCGGCTCGGCGACTCGACCGCTTTCTGGGTGGGCGTGCCGCCCTGCAGCGCCGCCTGACCCAGGCCGGCGGGCAGACCTCCATCGAGGATTTCCGGGTTCAGCAGGTGGTCTGGTCGGTGGCCGGGGCGCTGTTCGGCGCCGCCCTGCTGGCTCTGCGTGCGCTGCTGGGCTTCGGGCCCCCGCCGATCGTCGGCGTTGCCCTGGTCGTCGCCGGTGTCGCCGGCGGGGTCGTCGCCCGGGACTGGTGGCTGACCCGGGCGATACGAGAGCGCGAGGAACGCATACTCATCGAGTTCCCGACGGTGGCGGAGTTGCTCGCGTTGGCGGTCACCGCCGGTGAGAGCCCGGTGGGAGCGTTGGAACGGGTAAGTCGGTTGTCCCACGGGGAGTTGGGCCGCGAACTGCGGTTGGCTCTCGCGGACACGCGTGCTGGCGCCACCCTCGTTCAGGCGCTGGAGGGTCTGGCCGCCCGTACGACGGTCGCCTCGCTGCGTCGGTTCGTCGAGGGCATGGTGGTGGCGATCGAGCGCGGTACGCCGCTGGCCGAGGTGCTGCGGGCGCAGGCGATCGACGTCCGTGAGGCGGGCAAGCGACAACTGCTGGAGGCCGGTGGTCGCAAGGAGATCGCGATGATGGTGCCGGTCGTCTTCTTCGTCCTGCCGACCACTGTGATTTTTGCTTTCTATCCAGCGGTCGTGAGTTTGACGTTCAACGCACAATGATCACACTGCGATGTAAGGGAGTTGGCGACTGTGCGGGTGTTCGTAGCACTGATGGGCCACTGGGTTCCGGCGTTGACGGAGGCCTTCCACGGTCGGCCGGAAAGCCGGAACAGTCAGACTAG
>NZ_CAUVXO010000347.1:0-1067 GCF_963555865.1 Protofrankia sp. Cr1 | reverse complement strand
GGCCGGAGCCGCGGGGATCGCGGCGACGTGCCCGGCTGGGTGATGGTCACGGTGATGACGGCGGCACTGGTAGTGGCCCTGATGGCGGTTGCCGTGCCCCAGCTTCGGGATGTCTTCACCAAAGCGATCGACTCCGTGACCGGCGGCTGACCGTCCGGTGCTGGCGCGCCCGGCTGGCGACCGGGGTTCGGCTATCGTCGAGTTCGTCCTGGTCGGAATACTGTTGTTACTGTTGTTCCTCGGCGTTGTCCAGGTCGGTCTCGTTCTGCACATCCGTAACACCCTTGCCGCGGACGCGGCTGAGGGCGCGCGGCACGCGGCAAACCTGAACATGACCGACGACGCGGGTGGTCCGTACGCCGAGCGGCTGATCGCCTCGTCCGTTCCCGGGCGGGCAGATACGCGTTGCACGAGTGCCGCGGTGACCGACCCGTCCGGGGTGCCATTGGTTGAGGTGCGGTGCGAAGTCACGGTGCCGTTGACCTTCGTGCCGTTCGGAGCGAGCACGACGATCAGAGTTGTCGGGCATGCGGTCAAGGAGACGCCGTGAGCTCGCCGGACCGGTCACCACCTGTGCGGCTGGCACCACCCGTGCGGCCGTCACCACCCGTGCGGCTAGGACCGGGCCGCGGCGGGCCGCGGTTGCGGCTGCGTCGCCGTGATGACAGCGGGACCGCGCTGATCGAGTTCGTCGGGCTGTCGGTCCTGTTACTGATCCCGTTTGTCTACTTCTTCCTCAGCGTGTTCGCGGTCCAGCGGTCGGCGTTCGCGGTCACCCAGGCCGCGCGGGCCGCCGGCCGGGCCTACGCGACTGCGGACAGTGAGGACCAGGCCGTCGAGCGTGCGCGGGTGGCTGCTCGACTGGCCTTCGCCGACCAGGGCCTTGACGGCGCGCCCGAGGTGCGTTTCGCCCCGGAGGGCGCGGACTGCGGCGCGGGAGATCCAGGCGACGGGGCCGCATCGCTGACTCCGGGCGCCCGGTTCGTCGTGTGCGTCCGTTCGGTCGCCGCGTTGCCCGGTGCGGCCCAGCTGTTCACCGGGCTGGCGGATATCACGGTCAACGGAAA
>NZ_CAUVXO010000346.1:4135-5851 GCF_963555865.1 Protofrankia sp. Cr1 | reverse complement strand
TGCAGTTCCCTCCAAGTGATTTGATCATTATGTGATCATGCTGCTGTGTCGAGCAGTGCGAACTTGCTGTGGTGGTTACGTTGCTGTTCTTGGTCGAGGTGGTACGCCCAGTAGGCGTCGAAGTCGCCGTTGGTGACGACGGCGCGGAGCAGGAGGACCGATTCTGCGCCTTCGAGCCCCCATCGCGCGCCGGTGATGTCCATGCGGTCTTTGATCAGGTGGCGGCAGGTGCCTTCCACGACGCCGGTCGCAATGGGCCAGCCGTTGGCGAGCGCGGTGCCGTAGCCAAGGTGGGGGGCCTTGGCTGTCAGGTAGTTGGCGGCGGTGTCAGCGCCTTTGCGTTCGGCGGCGTCGTACTGGTTGTAGGTTGCGCGGCGACGGATCCCGGCGGCGACCGCGGATGCCTTGCCGCGCAGGATCTGACGCAGCTGGGTGCGGACCCACGTCTCGGCGTCGGGATCGCCGGTCTCGAAGAACGACCAGGCCGCGGTCCAGATGTACTCGGTGACGTGGACGAAGTCCACGAGGACGTGGACGGTGACCCCGCGGCGGGCGGCCTCGGTCTGGATCGCCTCGATCTGGGTGTTGTTGCCGTCGACGAGGACGACCCAGGTCCGCTGGTGGTGCCGGTCGCGCCGCTCGGCCTCGTCGAAGCCGGCCGCGACGACGGTGGCGATGTCGTCGACGACAGAGGCGGTCAGCCATTTCCCGGTCGCCTTCGGCCCCTTCGCCCGCGCGGGTGCGGCGCTGACCTCGGCGTTCGCGCGGCCGGGGAGGGGCACGACGTCGTCGACGGTGCGCGGAGCGGGCGCGGCGTCGTGCACGACCGCGATCTCCGCCATCCGCTTGCGGTTACTCTTCTCGCCGGGCGAGAGCCGGGTCGCGAGCCGGTTCTTCTTCTGCTGGGCGGCCTTCGCGGTCGCCGGGCGCAGCCCCTCGGGGCGCATCACGACGCCTTTCCCGTCGAACTGCAGGACCAGGATGCGGCCGGCGCCGGCTACCTCCAGCGTCACCTGGGCGTAGAACGCCTCGACGTCGCAGGCCGCGGAGCGGGCCAGCTCGACGGCCTGCCGTTTGCCGACCTTCTGGCCGGTGAAACGCTCGACGGCGTCGACCGCGCCGTCGAACGAGCCGCGGGTCGCCTCGACGGCCACGTCACGGCGCAGCGTGTGCGAGTGGACCCCGGCAGGCAGGTTCAACTCCAGGTCCGCCAGGTGCAGGTTCGGCGTTTTCGGCGGTCGTGCCCGGTAGGCCAGCCGGGTGACCACGACCGGCCCGAACCGGGAGACCAGCGTGCGGCTGTGGCCCTTCTCGACCCGGGTGCGGGTGGTGCCGTCCGCGCCGACCGGCGCCGTCTGTGCCCGCCGTTCCCGCTGGGCGTAGGTGTCCAGGCACGCCTGGAGCAACGCCCGGTGTACTTCCCGGCCGCGCTCGTCGATCAGGTCCTCGACAGCGTCGGCCGTCGACCCTGCCGCGACCCTGCTCACCAGGTCCGCCTCGAGCGCGAAGTACAGCTCCCGCGACGCCGCGAACAGCCTCGCGTGCGCGGCTTCCGACTGCTCCCCGTACCCTGACACCCGGGCTCCTTCTTGTTGCGCCTCCATGGCTTAGGCACCACGGAACGTAGCGAGAAGGAGCCCTCCTATTGATCAACCCTGCCACAGCATCCGAAGGTCGCTAGATCAACAATCTCACCTCAGCGGAACTGCACCCTTC
>NZ_CAUVXO010000346.1:0-3781 GCF_963555865.1 Protofrankia sp. Cr1 | reverse complement strand
GCATTTCAGCAGGCGGGGTGCCCTCGGGCGGAAGCCGAGGACCCCCACCCGTGTCGGCTACCGAA
The DNA here is from genome assembly GCF_963555865.1 of Protofrankia sp. Cr1. NCBI lineage: Bacteria > Bacillati > Actinomycetota > Actinomycetes > Frankiales > Frankiaceae > Protofrankia > Protofrankia sp. Cr1. The sequence continues at coordinate 3,716 of NZ_CAUVXO010000346.1, read as the reverse complement.
CGGATCTATCGTTCCTAAGTCCACTCTAAATTTAAGTCTGGAGGCTTTAATGTCGGACACAAGGGGGGCGCCACATGAAAGAGGCTGGAGAAGACCTGAAGTAATAGTCGGCATTATCGGCGCCGCAATTGGTGCAATTAGTATTGCGATCACAGTTCTACAACTACAGGAAGGTAAATCTGCGGCTGCGCTGCCCATCACGACCCCCGCCGGTATCGATGGGACTCATTCCGCTAAGAAAAACATTCTGCCCGACACCCGCGAATGTCTGATCGGTACATGGAATCTCTCTCGTTGGAGAGTAATAGTTAACGCATCTCAGTTCATTCTGGATACCCCCGGCACTGTCGATCTGATCACAACCGATATCTCCACGGGTATCCTTCAGTTCAACGACGATGGAAGCGGGAGCCAGACGGAAAAAATGACGCTCAGCGGCTACGGCAACGCGGACAGAAATTTCTACTCCATAACTACGAACGAGCAGTTTACCTTCCGCTTCACTGTCAGCGGGACCACCATCAGCTACGGGTCGCCAGTCGGGTCAGCTGTCGTCGATTCCAGCATCAATCACGAGTTTCTGGGCAGGCAGACTGTCCATGGGCGGCTGGACCCCGATTCCTTCACCTGCTCGGACGACAGACTGACTCTCAGCAGTTCCGGATACAGCGCGGAGTACGAACGCGGCTGAGCCCCAATGGCCATGCTTTAGATGATCATTGTGCAGGTAGGGTCGCGATGTGTCGCATGATGCGAGTGAGGGCCTCTCGCCGGGGGGCTGGCTGCCGGACCGGGTGACGGTCGGGGCGTTGACGCAGGTGTTCACGCCGGAGCTGCGGCGGCGGTCGTTGCCGTCGCGGTTGATGGTCTATTTCGTGTTGTCGTCGTTGTGGCTGTTTCGCGGGCGCAACTGTGGCTATGTGCAGGTGTTGTCGCAGCTGGCGGACGGGACCTACCTGGCCCGGCTGAACCCGACCCGCAGGGCCGACGGCCCTGCGGGCCGGTGCGGGTGATCGAGTACACCGTACACACTACCGGTCCAGACGGCACGGGGACCTCGGAGCTGTTCTGCCTGGTCACGGACCTCCTCGACGTCGAGGAGTGGCCGGCGTTGGACCTGGCGGAGGCCTACCGGGACCGGTGGACCGTGGAGATGAGCCACCGGTAGTGCACCTCAAGCTGTGATCCTCTTTCATGTCGGGGTTCCTTCCTGGCTCGGTTCCGCCTGTTCGGTGGGTTCGGTCCAGCGTGCCCGGGTGTAGTAGCCCGGTGGACGGGCCCGGCGTTCACGCAGACGCCCGATCTCGGCGGCGTCAGCAGTGATGATCCAGTATTTGCCGTCCGGGTGGTGTCGTGCGGTGATCCATCCCCGGTAGATCCAGGTGTAGACGGTGGCGGTCGGCATCCCCATTGCTGTGGCGAGTTCACCAACCGACCACTGGTCGGGTCCCAGGTTGGTCAGCGCGGTCGACGTGCCGCGAGGGTGGTGGATCCGGACGCCGAGCCGGCGGGTCAAGGCCAGGACCTGCCCGGGGCCGAACCGGTCGGTGCGTTTGGGTGGGCGCAGCCCGTCGGTGTTGAGCTGGTCGGCGATCTGCCGGCTGGACAGGCCGCGCCCGGCCAGCTCGGTGACCCGTGCGACCAGCTGGGGGTAGCAGGACAGCTGGTCGAGGCGGGCGACCGGGCGGGCGGCCTGCCCCGTGGTCTGGTGACCGCCAGCCCAGACGATGGTCACGTTCACCGTCTCGCTGTCCCCGACGACCCCCACAATGATCGTGTCGATGAGAGTGCGGAGGAGTTCTTTGCGGTCGGTGGCGGTGGTGGGCGGGGCGTGCCAGACGGCCGGGAGATCATGGGCGAGGGCGCGGATCGCCGCGTGTTCACCGGCGGTCAGGGTGCGCGGCTGGGTCTCGGTGAACCGCTGGTAGTCGGCGGTCAGCCGGTCGGCCGCGGCCAGCGCGGCTTCCCAGTCGGCTTCCAGTTGCCGGGTAACCAGCCGGTTCTCCGGCTCGGCCAGCTGGTACTGGCGTCGGGCACGGTCGGCGGCGTAGCGGGCGCGGTCCAGCCGCTGACGCCACAACGTGTCGAGGGTGGCCCGTTCCGCTTCGGCCTGTCCCGCGGCCTGCAGGGAAACCTCCAGGGCGGCCGGGGCGGCCGCGTCCAGCAGCTGGCCGGTCACGTACCGGTCCAGGGCGGGTCCGGTGATGTGCTGGCACACCGTGCCGGTGCCATAGTTGGCCTTGTCATAGCCGCAGGTGTAGCCGTGGGCGGGGTTGCGACTGGTCGGGGTGTGGTAGCGGACCGTCATCCGATGGCCGCCGCACAACCCGCACCGCACCACACCGGCCAGCAGAGCGGATCCGCCCCGCGGGGCACCCGGGGATCCGGCGATCTGCCGGTTCGCGGCCATCCGGGCGAGGTTCGCCTCATAGCGTTCGGCCGTGATGTAGGCGGGCATCCGATCCGGGAGGACCACCAGCCACTCGTCCCGACCGCAGGTCACCCGTCCGGTGCTCGGCCGGCCGGGTACCGTCCGCCGCGGCTCGATCCGGCGCCGCCCGTAGGCGTAGTACCCGGCGTAGATCGGATTGTGCAGCATGATCTGCAGGGTTTCGCGGGACGGCCGGCGCCAGGACAACTCGCCTTTCTCCAGACCACTGTGGGCCCGCACCGGAAGCCCAATTCCATGATCGGCGAAGTAGCGCAGCACGGCGTTGAGCGTGCCGAGCCGGTCGAAGGTGTCGAAGACCAGCCGTACCACCGTCTGGGCCTGCCCGTCCGGGTCGAGCACGACCTCTCCCGACGGGCGGCGCACATAGCCGATCGGCACCGGGACGGCCAGTTCCCCGCGTTCGGCTTTCGCCAGCCGACCGGAGGCCATCCGCTGCCTGATCAGGTAAAGCTCCGCCTCGCTCATCGTCCCTTTCAGCCCCAACAGCAGCCGGTCGTTATAGAAACGAGGGTCATAGACCCCGTCGGAATCCGCGAGCAGAGCACCCGACAACGAACACAACTCCACCAGCTGATGCCAGTCCCGGCCGGTCCGGGCCAGCCGGGACATCTCGATACCCAGCACGATCCCGACCCGTCCCATCGTCACCTCGGTGACGAGTTTCTGGAAGCCAGGGCGTGCCGCCGCGATCGCCGCCGACCGGCCCAGATCATCATCAATCACCACGACCCGTGACCGAGCCCAGCCCAATGCCACCGCCCGTTCCACCAACCCGTACTGCAAGCGGGTCGACTCGACATGCTCCTGTACCTGCTGCCTGCTCGACTATCGGACATAGACGACCGCCGCACGATCATGATGTTCGGGTCGGATCTTTCCCTCGGACTGCCCCCACGGCCGGTACGTCGCCACACTCACCGTGACCGCCCCCGCCCACACGCATCGCGGCTCGGGCCGCCAGCACACCCAGCAGACGTACCGCCGCCATCCGCCGCTCGACCGGGATCCTCAACCACACCCGGGACTGGGGGGCTCGATCCCGTCACCGGACATCTCGACCCACCCCCTGCCTCATCCGCCAGCGACCGCAGCCGCTCGACCAGATCGACCAACCGCAGCAACGCCTCCACACCGATTATCGCCCCGCCCCGCGAGGAGGCACCCGGTTCAGGGGCATCATGAGTGGCGCACTGAGACCGGGAACAAACAGCTCAAAACCTACCTACGCAGCCTGGGGAAGGTCCTGCGCTCGAAGCACCCCGAC
>NZ_CAUVXO010000345.1:0-5501 GCF_963555865.1 Protofrankia sp. Cr1 | reverse complement strand
GCGTCGGGGATCGGCAGGCCGGCCGCCGCCAGCAGCCAGCCGCCGAGCAGGCCGGTCTCCGCCAGCGGCACCGCCGCGGCGAACCGCCCCGCGACGCGGAGCAGCACCGCGGCATCCCCGACGCCGCCCCCGGACCCACCACGTTCCTCGGGCACCGACACCCACGGCAGGCCCGCCTCGGCCAACGCACGCCAGAGGTCGGGGAGCCAGCCGGCTGCGGCCCGATCCTCGGTCCGACAGAGGTCTGTGAAGATCTGGGTGGCTGACTCCTCAAGTAGCTCCCGATGGTCGTCCATCACAGGCCCTTCGCCACGATCGAATGCATGATCTCGGTCGTGCCGCCGCGGACGGTGAAGCCCGGCGCGACGAACATCGCCTCGGCCAGCAGCCGCTCGAACGCCGAGCCGTCGTCCGGTGAGAGGACTGCGCCGGACAGGTAGCGCAACGTCTCTACGACGTCCTGCTCGAACCGGGTACCCAGATCCTTCACGGCGGCCGCCTCCACTGCCGGATCCCGTCCGGCGTCGATGGCCTGGGCGATCGACAGCGAGAGGTTGCGGATCCCCCAGCACCGCGCCACCAGCGCTCCCACGGCGGCGGCGTCCTGCGGGTCGAGGTGGTCGGGGTCGAGTTCGCCGACGAACGCGCGGAGCACACGGAAAGTGGACAGCCAGCGGTCGGGCCCCGAGCGCTCGAATCCGAGCTCCGAGGTGACCTGTTTCCAGCCGTCACCGACCGCGCCCAGGACAAGGTCGTCGGGAACTCCGACGCCGACGAGAACGACCTCACTGAAGTCACGGCGACCGTTCAGCAACTCGATCGGGCGGACCTGCACCCCCGGCGCGCGTAGGTCGACCAGCAGCTGGCTGAGGCCGGAGTGCCGGTCACCACCGGCCGCCGGGCTGGTCCGGCAGAGCACCGCGAACCAGTGGTTCAGGTGCGCGGTCGACGTCCAGATCTTGGTGCCGTTGACCAGCCAGCCCCCGTCCACCCGGGTGGCGGTGGTGCGGACGCTGGCGAGATCGGAACCGGAGTCGGGCTCGCTCATGCCGATCGAGAAGAAACACCGCCCGGCGCAGATCTCCGGCAGGAAACGCCGCCGCTGCTCCTCGGTGCCGAACCGGAGGATCTGTTGCGCGGTCTGCCGGTCCGCCACCCAGTGGGCCATCACCGGCGCGCCCACGGCGAGAAGTTCCTCCACCACGATGAAGCGGTCCACCGCCCCCCGGCCCTGGCCGCCGTACTCGGGAGGTACTCCCATGCCGAGCCACCCCCGGGCGCCCAACGCCGCGCTGAACTCCGGCGAATGCTCGCTGTCCAGACCGAGTCCCGCGCGTAGGCCCAGGCGGGCCATCTCCTCGGCGACGAACGCGCGTATCTCGGACCGTAACGCGACTTCCTGCGCGGTCACTGTCACCGGGTCGAATCGCACCGACACCAGCCCCCTCTGCCGACCGAGCGGCCTACCGACCCTCGTCCCTGCCGCCGCCCCCCGGCGTCGGCGCCGCGCCGCCCGATCACAGCGGCGGCAGGCGCGGGACGGTGCCGCTGGCCAGAAGACGCTCGCCGAGCTCCCAGGTGAGGTCGTCGGCGCTCCCGAACAGCGTGTCCAGGACGTACCCGCGGCGCACGTAGCGGTGCAGCTCGTGCTCGACGGTGAAGGCGATCGCTCCATGTACCTGCTGGCAGTGGGTGGCGGCGGTGAGAAAGGCGCGGCCAGCGAGAGCCTTCGCCGCGACGGCCGCGAGCTCACCGCCGTCCTCCCAGGCGAACGCGACCGCGTCCTCGGCGGCGCAGCGCGCGACGTGGACGTCGGCCAGCCGATGCTTCACCGCCTGGAACGATCCGATCGGGCGGCCGTACTGTTCGCGCTGGATAACGTAGGTCACCGTCGCCTCCAGCATGGCCGCCGCGATCCCGACGAGCTGGCCGGCCAGGAAGCGGCGGGCCATGGCCGTAGCCGCGGCCACCCTGGGTCCGCCAGCGACGACGCTGCACCCGCCGGCGGCGACCGTGCCCCGGACCGCGAGCAGGCCGAGGTCGGGGTCGAGCCCACCCACCGGCACGACGCTCACGCTCGCGCTGGTCGGGTCTACCGCCACAACGCCGCCGTCCGTCGCGACCAGCAGGCGCTTCGCCCGTCCAGCGCCGGCCAGGACGAACCCGTCCACCACCAGCCCCCCGTCGAACCGGACGCCCGCGACGGCCGCCGCGGGGCCACGGGCCGGCAGCGGCGGCAGGACCACCGCGGTCACATCGTCGGCGGGCAGGCCGAGTGCGTGCAGCACCGCAAGATCGAGAGCTGGCCCGGGCACGAGGCCGCGGCCGCTCTCCTCCGCGAGCACCGCGAGCACCGCCGCCGCACTGGTGCGGGAACCGGCACCAGCGCCGGCACCAGGGTCAATGTCAGGATCGGCATCGTGTTCAAGACCGGGATCGACGAGGTCCGCCCAGCCCGATTCCAGCAGCGCGGTGGGAAGCGCCGCCGCCTCCGTCCCCCGGAGCACCCGGCACAGAGAGGAACGCACCAGGTCGAGTTCGTCGGCGTCCATCATCGCCCCCGAGGGAGACCGAGCAGCCGCTCGGCGATGAGATCCCGCTGCACCTCGGCGCTCCCCCCGTAGATCGTGGTGATGCGGCTGTAGGACCACCGGCGTCTCGACAACGCCGCGTCGTCGCCGTCATCGGTCACGAACGGCGGCCACAGCAGGCTGCGCGCCGCGTCGGCCACGGTCTGCTCGGCGATCCCCAGCATCACTTTGTCGACGGAGATCTCCGGGCCGAGTTCCTGGCCGTCGCTGAGCGCGGTGAGCGTCCCCCGGCACTTCGCCCGCAGCGCGTAGTAGCGCAGGAAGGCGTCGCCGATGATCCCCGGGGCGGCCGGCGGCGGGGCTGGAGCCTCGGGACCGCGGGGCGTCAGGAGTTCCTCGAGCCGGGCCCGCAGATCCGCCTGCCGCTGCCAGGCGTACGCGCCCCGCTCGAACTGCATCAGGTACATGACCAGCCCGCCAGCCGCCGCCGACCTCGCCGACGACCTGGTCCCGGCCGACCACCGCGCCGTCCAGCCAGATCTCGGCGACTTCGGCCCGGCCGTCGACGCACGCGATGGGTCGGGTCGTCACCCCCGGGGTGGCGAGGTCGAGCCAGAACATCGTCAGGCCCCGGTAGCCGCTGTCCGCAGGACCCGTCCGGGCCAGCAGCGCGCACCCGGTCGCGACGTGACCGTCCGAGCTCCACGTCTTCTGGCCGGTGATCTGGAACTGATCGTCGTCCGCCACCGCCCGGGTCCGCAGCGACGCGAGGTCGCTGCCCGCGTCGGGTTCGGAGAACCCCTGGCACCAGACCTCGTCCCCGGCGATGGCGGCGGCCAGGTGCTCGGTGGCGAGTCGGGGCGCGAACCGGACGAGCATCGACCCGACGATGTCGGTGTTGCCGAGCACCTCGGGCACGACATATCCGGCGGCCGCCAGCTCGTCGATCACGACCGCCCGCGCCAGCCGCGATCCCCCAAGCCCGCCGTGCGCCACCGGCCAGCCCAGACGCGTCCAGCCCGCGTCGAACAGCAGTCGCTGGAGCGGCCGCTGTTCGGCGAGCTGCTCCTCCAGGGACACCGGCCGCTCCCGGCGGAAGGGCTCCAGGTCTGCGCGGCGCTCATGAAGCCACCGGTGGAACCCGTCCCGTACGCCCGCCAGGGCCGCCTCGGGGTCAGCGGCGATCACACCAGGCACCGTCACAACTCTCCTAACTGGCGGCGAGAGAGCAGACGGCTCCCACCCGGCCGTCGCCGTACCGACAAAGCCAGCGCCGACCGAGCCGAGGTCAACCGCTCCGGCCACGTTCACGTAAAGCTCAGACATCTATACATATGATTTTGGAAGCACGCAACCAATGAGACCCGCGAATCCCGAGCCCCCCGGCCTAGCGTCGTTGTCACGCAGGTGCCCGCGTGACAACGACGAGCGCCACGATGCCTCCGGGACTCCGGGACTCCGGGACTCCGCGATGTGCCAGCCAGGTGGTTCGCCTGGCAGACCGGCGCGTGCGCCGGCGACCCTGGCGGGTGCTGCGGCGGACCGCCATGCCCGTTCGGACCCCGCAGAGCCGCGTCCAGCCAAACCGGTGGGACGTCGGCCCCGGTGGGACTTCGGCCCCGGCGGGACCCGACTGGATCGGCAGGGCACCGCAGCAAAACTATCGCTATAGTCATCCACGGATGGTCTTCAAAAGGCGCTGGGGTAGATCGCGGCACCGACCTGGCCGCATCCTGATCGCCCTGCCGGGCCACCTGTCCGGCAGGGGGCAGCGCCGAAGCCCGAACGGAGTACGCCACAGCCGTGACAGTGAAATCGCCGAAGTCGCCGGTTACGACACCCGGCCGGCCGGCTGCCTGCTGGCCCGCCAGGGACGGCACACCCTGGATCGACGAACCCGTCGGCGAACTGCTCGGCTGGCGAGCGCGAGCCTCTGCGAACCGCCCGGCCCTGTACTGGCTACCTGCGGGTTGTCACCTATGGCGAGCTGTACGTCGATGCGGCCCGCTGTGCCCGGGGGCTGGCGGCCGTGCTGCCTCCGGGCGGGTTCGTGGCGGTGTGCGCTCCCAACTCGGTCGAGTGGGTGGTGCTGGAGTACGCTGCCGCACTCGCCGGGGTCGTCCTCGTGCCGATCAACCCGAGCATGGCTGACCCGGAGATCGAGCACATCCTGCGGTTGACCGGGGCCGGCCTCGTACTCACGGTGGAGGCGTTCCGCGGCCAGCCGGTTGCGGCCCGCATCCAGATCCTGGCGGAGGCGCTCACCGTACCAGCCGCCGTGGACGATCTCTCACTATGGTTTCAGCGCACGATCATGAGCCCGGCGAACCAGGGGCCACCGGTGCCGCCACCGAGTGTGGCGCCGACGTCCCTGCCACCTGGGCCGCCGCTCCCGACGGTTCGACCCGAGGACCCGTTCCTCGTGCAGTACACCTCTGGCACGACCGGCCGGCCGAAGGGAGCCCTGCACAGTCACGCCAGCGCGGTCAACGCAGCCGCCACCTGGGTCGCTGACTGGGATCACAGCCCGGACGACGTTCTCGTCGCTCCTGTCCCCCTGCACCACGTCGGGGCGTCGATCACCGGTCTGCTCGGTTGCCTGACGACCGGCTCGGCCCTGGGCCTGCTGCCGGACTACGACCCCGGCGCAATCGTCGAACTGCTGCGGCGCAGCCACGCGACGGTGCTCGCGGCCGTGCCCACCATGCTCTTCGACCTACAGCGCCTGCCCGGTTTCGACGTCAGCGCGCTCACGGATCTGCGGATCGTGGTCGGCGGCGGTGCCGCGGTGTCGGCGTCCACCGTTGCCCGGATCGAAGCAGACTTCGACGCACGGTTCGTCGTGTCCTACGGCCAGAGCGAGTCCCCCGCCATCCTGCAAACCCCCGCGGCGGACAGCGTGGAGGTCAAGGCGACGACCCTCGGCCGGCCGCTGCCCGGGAGAGCGGTCCGGATCGCCCGGCGTGGCGG
>NZ_CAUVXO010000344.1:2167-6179 GCF_963555865.1 Protofrankia sp. Cr1 | reverse complement strand
CCTCCGCCACCACCAGCGGGTCGGTAACCGCCAGACCGAGACCCCGCAGGGACAACGACGGGATCATCGGCCCTCCTCCAGCGCGGCCAGCGTGTCGAGGGCGCGGGCGGTCTCCGGGTCGGCCGGGGTGGTCAGGAAAGCCTGGAGGATCTCGGCGGCGGTGGTCGCGGTGACCAGCCGGTAGGACAGCACGCAGATGTTCGCGTCATGCCAACGCCGGGCCCCCGCCGCGGTCACCTTGTCAGCGGCCACCGCAACCCGGCGCCGCTCGGGCGCGCCGACCTGCAGCAGCGCGGAGGCGGCCTGCCTGCGGCTGACCCGCCCGGGACCTTCGACCACCGCGGTCGGGTTGGTCGGTGGGTGGGGCCGCTCGGCATCCGGGGCGGTGTCTGCCGTGTCGATAGTGCGGGCCGCCTGGAGTGTCGGTGAACTCGCGGTAAAAGTCATGGGCGCAGATCCATCAGGTTACGGGCGCCGCCGGTCACCCGGTCGGCGCGTGCGGCTGGTGGCTGGTGGCTGGTGGCTGGTGGCGAATTCCCTTAGCGGGGTGCCCGGTCGCATGATGATCAGATAGGTGACAGCACAAATTCGCATCCCGCTGCTTCAGCCGCGGTTGAGAACTATCAGTGCCGCACGGCCGCACTCTCGGCGGGAAATGGTCCGGACGACCGGGCTCACCTGATCTCCAATGATTCATGCCAGCCGTTATCGTTCCTGCAAACGGGCTCGCTGTACCATTCGATTTTCGAGAAAGGCCTTAATCGCGGCGCGCACATGTGCTCCTCCATACCGGCCTCATGCGGGTTGTCATCAAGATAACCGCCCCATACGGATGGCTACCAAGTGCGAGAATGACGTCCGAGCACCCGCGTAGGTGACACAATTCGTGGCAGCCGGATATTTGATCGAGGGGCCGTATTCTCCGTTCGAGCCAGCGGTCGAGACGCCTGACGACGAATGGCTATGTCGCGATATCCAAAGATGCCTTTTACTCGGCGTGACGTAGTCGAATCGCAGAGCGACGGCGCGTCGCTCTGCTCGGTGACCTCATGCGATCAGCGGCCCCGTCGAGCCGCATAATCGTCCTGTAGGAAACGACTGGCACGAGGAGTCTGTTGCATGCCTGATGTTGATGGTTACCTCGCATCCAACCGTGATCTCTGGGACGAGTGGGCCGATGTGCACGCAAAGGGTGACTGGTATGACATCGATTCCGTGCGCAAGGGTGCGGACAAGCTGCGTCCTTACGAGGTGCGAGAGGTCGGCGACGTAAAGGGACTCACGATGCTGCATCTTCAGTGTCAGATCGGAACCGACTCGGTCGCCTGGGCGCGACGGGGCGCGAAGGTCACCGGGGTCGACTTCTCTCCCAGGGCGGTAGAGATCGCAAATTCTCTCGCGAAGGATCTCGGCGTCGACGCGACTTTTCTGTGTTCCGACGTGATGAAACTGCCGGAAACGCTGGCCGGAGCGTGGGACATCATCTACACATCCAGGGGCGTTCTGGGCTGGCTGCCGGAACTCGCCAGGTGGGCCCAAATCGTCGCGGACTACCTAAAGCCAGGCGGATTTATGTATCTGACAGACATTCATCCGATCGCTAAGGCGCTTGACGATACATCGTCAGAGTTGAGGGTGAGCCGCCCGTACTGGCCGCGAAGTGAGCCGATCGCCTATCAGGTAGAGGGTAGTTATGCTGATCCAAAGGCGAACGTTAATACTACCGTCAAGTACTTGTGGACGCACAGCACCGGAGAGCTCGTCACGGCGGTTGCGCAAGCAGGACTGATTATCGAGTTCTTCCACGAGTTCAACTGGCTTGACCGGTCGTGGCCATTTCTGCGGAAGCGCGGCGATCGTGAGTACGTCCTGCCGGAGGACACTCGCGCGGAACTCCCCCTCTTCCTGTCGCTACGAGCGCGAAAGCCTTAATCAGTCGAGCACGGCCATATCTTTCGCCAGGCGTCGCAGCCGCTCGTCCAGTGAGCGCCTGCGACGCAGAAGGTCCCGCACCTGATCTCTGGCAAGCGGGTCATGTCGGACGAACTCCGAGGCGGCGCTGCGCGCCGCCATCAGAGCGCGGAGCACCGCGTCGTCGTTACCCAACATCCCGTACGCTCTGGCGAGATGAAGATGGTGGTAGCATCTGCGGCTCACGCTGTTCATCTGATCGTCTTTCACACGGACAGCTTCTCGCGCCGCGTCACTTGGTCGCTGCAAGTCGACGTACATACCAATCTTCTGTATCGATACATTGGTGGGTCCGAAAATCAGGCAGTATCTTTCCCGATCGGCTCCGGACTCCGCAGCGGTGGCCGCTGCAACCTTCAATAATGCCTCCGCCTCTGCCGCATCGCCGGCACGTGCCGCAGCCTGAGCCGCGTAAAGGTTCAGCGCGCCGTTGATGACCGAGTATGAGATCGGATCATCTGTAACTCCGCGGTATCGGCGGAGCATTCCGACGGTTTCGGATGCGAGCGCTACACCATCCTCCGGATCTCCCTGCATCATGAGCTGGACGGTCAGGGTCGCGCCCATCGATGCAATGAGAAATTCGTTGCCCACATCTTCGGCGGTCAGCAGGGCACGGTCGATCGCAAGTCGCGCACGTCCGTAATCTCCCCTTCGCCGCAGATCCAAGGAGGCCAGTCGATAAAGATTGGCAAGAGCGGTTTGAGTGACCCGCCGCTCGGCCTCGTCGTGGTACCCGGACGCCGCCCGAGCTTCCTCGATGAGATCGGCGAGCAGAGGGACCGATGCGGAGAACTTTCGATCGGATACGTTGTAGAGACGCCGAAGGGACGCAGCCTCCGCCGCTAGGAATGAGCCCGACCGTGGAGGCTCCCTGGACGGACGGAGGCTTGCGCTGCGGTCGAGAACTATTCGCAGGCGCAGGGCTCCGCGGTCTGCGGCGTCCGGCTTATGATGCTGGTCTCCGTGCCCCGTAAGCTGGTACACCGGTACGGAAAGAGCCCGCGCAAGCTCGAGCAGAACGCTCATGGAGTCCACGCGACGCTCACCACGCTCAATCTTGGTCACCCAACTCGTCGAACGGTTCAACTGTTGAGCGAGTCCCGCCTGTGTCCACCCGCGGAGTTTGCGGAACGCGGCAATTCGCTTGCCTAGCGGCAGATCCTGGTCCATGGCCACCCATTTCAGCAAGAGCTTGTTCGCCAGGAGTAAGATATCGGTCGCGGCGCGCAGGGTGGAAGCCGCTATCGGTTACCAATTCGCGCGTCCCCTCGCGGGAGCTGGCCCGGCTGCTGTTACCGGACCATCTGGACCTGCGGGCCGTGCGGGAGACGCGGCTGGCCGCCCCGCCGGTCGGGGCGGACCGCGTTGCGCGGACCCGGGTGGAGCGCGGCCATGGCCGGCGGCTGGTGACGCTGGTCGGGTCGGTGGCGGTGGCGCGGTTGGCCTACCGGGCTGCGGGGGCGTCGAACCTGAACCCGGCGGACGCCGGGCTGAACCTGCCGGTCGGGGCGCACTCGCACGGGCTGGCCCGGCTGGTGGCGCTCGAGGCCGCGCGCGGCTCGTTCGACGACGCGGGCGCCGTCCTCGAGCGGACGACCGGGGTGCGGGTCGCCAAGCGTCAGCTCGTCGAGCTGGCCCGGGACGGCGCCGCCGACATTGCGGCGTTCTACGACCAGCAGCGGCCAGGCGTCGCCGAGGCGGGCCGGCTGCTGGTGTTGCAGTTCGACGGCAAGGGTGTGGTGGTGCGCCCCGAGGGGCTGCGCCCGGCGACCGCGAAGGCCGCCGCCGTGGCCACGAGACGGCTGGCCACACGGCTGTCGCTCGGGGAGAAGAACGACCGCAAGCGGATCTACGCCACGAGGCGCTCGGTCATATCCCCGGTACAGCCGGGAGGAACTCGGAGGGAGGTTCCTGGGTCCGGTGGCTAACCTGATTCCGAAAGGTTGAGGGAACAATAGATGCCAGGAAAACGATGGTCGTGGCGGAATCAAGTGGTTATGGCGACATGCCGCCGCTGTGGGCCGATGAGCCGGTCAGG
>NZ_CAUVXO010000344.1:0-1494 GCF_963555865.1 Protofrankia sp. Cr1 | reverse complement strand
CCGGAGGTAGCGAGTTCGAGGGCGTCGAGAAGCCGTCTGCGTAGCGAGTCGGGGATGTGGCCGTTGCCGAGGCCGGACTGTCGCTGTCTTTCGCTCAGCAGCGCCAGTTGGTCGCCGCTGAGGTAGCTGCGGGCGGCCGGGTGGGTGAGAAGGTTGCGGGCGGCGTAGGCGTCCCCGCTCTCCAGGGCACCGTCAATGATCGTGTCGAGAACTGGTCGCAGTTGCTGGGAGGTGTCTGCGAGGTCGAGGAGGCACAGGCCGAGCTGGATGTGGAACGTCAGGTGTACGGGGTCGTTTGGCGGAAGGAGATCATCGATCGTGCTCCTGTCGTCGTCAGGGGTTTGGCGACCTGTGAGGTGCCGGTCGAGGAGGCCGAGGCAGGTGGCGACGGCCTTCTCCCAGGGCTGGATGATCGTTGTGGTGGTGAGTAACTGCTCGGCGGTGTGATGGTCTCGGTGGGCGTGGTGGGCGAGGATCGCGGTCTGGCGGCCGTCGAGGAGGCGCTGGCCGATGCCCTTGTGGCGGTGGAGGTGGTCCAGGGCCATGGTCCAGTGGCCGGTTCGGGTCAGGGCGCGGGAGCCGTCGGCGAGCAGGACGGTCCATAGCCAGCGGACGGTCTCGGGGTGGTCGGTGGCAGTGACGAAGTCGTCGAACGCGAATGTCTGACCGTCGATGGTGGCGGTGGTTCTTGCCGTGACTGCGCCGTAGAGCGTGGTGAGCATCTGGTAGGCGGCGAGGCCGTCTCCGGCGCGTAGCCGCAGCCGAGCCAGGTTGATCAATGGTTGGAGGGCGAGTTTCGCCGTCGCTGCGTCGAGCGGGCGGCGGAGCGGGAGGGTGTCGATCTGGTGCCAGCAGAGGCGGCGGGCGAGGTCGGGCAGGCCGCAGTCGCTGGCGATCAGCGCGCCGAGGTTGTGGGCCTCGGCTGCGCGCAGCAGCGCGTCGTCTTCTCCGCGGCGGTCCCGGGTGAACTCGGCAGACAGACCCTCGCCGAACGCCTTGCCGACCCGGGCGCCGTACAGGCGTGCGTGCGGGCCACCATTCGTGATGTTGTTTCATGACGCGATTAGTACCACTTTTGGCCACGGAGCATGGCAGTATGGACGCAAGGTGTGACGTGGTGGGCGAGCACGGCGCGCAGTCCGCGCTGAAGCTGTCCAGCCTCGGGCCAGCTGCGCCAGTAGCTGACCGGCGGGCTCGAAGGCGGCGATCCAGGTGTCGCTGGTAGCCGAGCAGGCGCAGGGTACGGCGGAAGGCGTCGGCGGGTGGACTTCAACGCTCCGCCTCTGCCGATCTGGGGATACGTCGATGGATGCGGGCAGCGTTCGCGGCGGTGCCCACACGCAATGCCGTATCTGTGATCAATCCACTACTATGGACATGTCCCGCTTGGAATGGGGCCAGCGACGATGAGGGGAAGGGGCGTGGCGTCGTCATGGGCAAACCCGGCCAACGGGTTGAACAGGACGAACTGCGCGTTCGGATGCGCGCGGTCGG
>NZ_CAUVXO010000343.1:0-5540 GCF_963555865.1 Protofrankia sp. Cr1 | reverse complement strand
AGCCCACAGTGCGCGCAAGGTCGGGTCCTGGCTTAACCCTTTTGACTGATCTGCCATATATGTCCACAATCGGCTACGTAGTGCATCAGGCAGTGCATCAGGGTGTGTGCCCCAACCGCCGACCGCAGGGAGATCCCAGGACGATGACCATCACCCGCAGCCTCGTCGCCAGCAAGGTGCCATGAGCGCGGGCGCGCGCACCCTGCGGATTTGGCGACGGCGAGGCGTCATAGCCGCGGCCATCCCCGGCACCCCGGACGGTGTACTGCATGACACTGTCTGGGAGCTGGAGGGGGCCGGCACGGTGGGGACCGGCGTGCTCCCGAAGGGCCATCCCTATGGCGGGCCGCACGGTAAGCGGATCATCTGGGGGGAGGGCATCTGGCCAGCTGAGATCTCCCCGTCGTTCGGGGATCTGTCCTTGGCGTCGTCTCAAATCTCCCCGCGTGCCTACATTGAGCCGGTCAGCCTGGTGGTTTATAGTCCTGCCGGTGCCATCACCGGGTATATCAGTCAGCCAGGACGCCGGGGCAGTCTTTTCAAGGACTTAACGTCCGGGCTTCGCCGGGAGGCGAGCAAGGTTCTCATTGAGGCCGGTGACCGGGCGTGGTGGCTGCGGGCCGTGAAGATTTTTGGCGTACGGGTGACCCGCGCGAGCGGCGAGCCAGTTCTCGTCTCGAAGCGGCTGCACTTGGTTTTCATGGCCAACGCCGATGAGTTGGATATCAGCATCACGCTGTTGACCTTCACCGCGATCGGGAGCTCATTTTATGCGCCGATCCTGGGCCAGTAACGTGGCGGTGGAGGACAAAGAAGCAGCCCCGTGGCTTCCGGCCCGCAGGCTGGGCCGTTGACCGGCACCCCCGCTACCCCTGGTCCCGCTGTGCCGGTCGGCCCTCAGATTCCGGATGATGCCCTGGGCATTGCCGGCGCGCCGGCCAACTGGGATCCGGGCCGCCATCGCTTCCGCCTGACGCCCCGCCATCTGGCGGCTCTCGGGCAGCTGATCCATCCGGGCACGGTCGAGAATGAACTCCAATCGGATCTCGCGGCTCTTGCTGCGGCCGGAATCGTCGACGACGGGCTGGTGGTGCCGGCCGCCGTTGACCTGGTCCGGGCCTGGGCGGCACCGGACCTGCTGGTCCACGTCGAGACGAACGCGCCGAGTGGCATCCTCAGCCACGGTGTCGCGATTCGGGGTCGCATCGCCTGGACGGTGGAGGCCTGGCCGGGTAGTGATATCGGCGAGTACGCCCCGCTGGAACCGGCCTTGTTGGTTCCGGCCATGGCCCGGATGGTCGACCTTCGGCTGCCGCCGGTCGCCGCGTCCGGCGGCGAGGCCGCCCGCTGCGCGGTTTCTGTCCCGATGGCCTTCGTCGATCGGGCGTTCACGGCAGCAGACGCGGTGGGGGTCGCTGACCGGCCCGAAGCGATCACGATCATCCGCGAAGTCGGCCGTCGGTACCAGCCGCCGATCCGGGAGGCCGACATCACCCAGCTGGCCGTGGTGTTGTCCGGCTACAAGCTCTCCTGGCGGGTGACGGTCAGTTGGGATGGTGGGCCGGTTGCGCCGCCGGCGGCCCCCGGCGATGTGCAGTTGCGGTCGTTGGTCGTCATTGATGCCGGTCCGGCCGGGTTCTGGCGGCGGGAGACGCCGGCCGAGCCGCTGCGCGCCGAGGACATCGACCCTGAGACGGTGGTCCGGCTGGTGCCGGTCAGCGCAAAGGAGGTATGGGCTGGGCTGGTCGAGCTGCTGCCGGAATTGTCCGGGGAGCCAGAGCCTGCGCGGCCGTCCGACCGCGGCCACCGCCGTTGATTAAAGTTGTTCGTCTAGTCCCACCGGCCGCTCGGTCTACCCGTCGCTCAGGTAGATGTCGATGAGTTGCGCCGTAACACCGAGAAGCCGCTGGGCCCGTGGCGTCGCTATGACCGTTTGAACTCGCCCAGGTTCCGTGTCCGCGTCAAGGGGTTGGGTCAGCGGTTGGCGGCCCATCGGGCGATGTGTGCCGTGACGGTCTCGCGGTTGGTCCGGGGTCGGCGGGTCTGCCATATCTGGTGGGCGGCGGCGAGCTTGCCGGCGAGTTTGTCGATGAGGGCCTGTCGCTGGTCGGCGGGTAGCGGCGGGCCGGTGAGGAGTTTGGTGTATCGGACGGTGTCGACGATCGCGGACTTGACCCGTTCGTGGGCGAGGTAGACGGGAAGGTCTGTTTCCCAGCCGTCGCCGGGCGGGCCGGGCACGGCGTCCGTCCAGCGGCCGAGAAGTGTGTCGTGTTCGTCGGGTTGGTAGGCGATCTTGTGAAGATGAACGGCGAGGTCGTAGACGGGGTCGCCCCACAGCGCCAGCTCCCAGTCGAGGAAGTAGGTCCGCCCGTCCGAGAGGATCATGTTTTTGCGGTGGATGTCGGTGTGCAGGAGCCGGAACGGTCGGAGCCGCAGTCGTGCCCAGGCATGCTCGATCGTCGTGAGGGGTTCGGCGGGGATCCCGAGGTCGGCGAAGAGGCTGCCGAACTCGGGTAGGAAGCGGGCGTGGACGTCGGCGGTGACCGCGGACAGCCGGGCGGCGAAGGAGCCGGTGTCGCCGTCGTCGGGCCAGCCTGGCGGGGTGGCCGGTACGTGGTCGCGGGGAACGGCGCCGAGTTGCGCGAACAGGGTGGCGACGTCGTCGAGGACATGGGCCGGGACGCGGACGCCGCGTGGGGCGAGATCGTCGAGAAGCTGCCCGGCGATGAACTCGTGGACCTGGAAACGGGGGTTGTCCTGGGTGTGCAGGAGCCGGGGGGTGTGGGCGACCGTGCTTCGGATGGCGCGTAGTACCTCGGGTTCCCCCCAGATGGTGAGGTCCATGACGTCGCTTCCCGGAATGGGAATTCGGACGATCACAGGTCCGGTCGGGGTGTCGAGCCGGACGTTGTCGTTGTAGAAGCCGGCGGCGGCGTCGGTGCGTTCGAGCGCCGCCCGGTACAGCTCGTCGGGTTTCCAGACGTGGCCGGCGAGGAGTTCCGCGGTGTAGGCGCGGATGGGCTCTTCGATCGCGTCGAGGGTGTGCAGGGGCTGCACCGCCGCTCGGGCACGGTGCGCGGCGGCGGTGACGGCGGCGGTGACGGTGTTGTCGGTGACCCCGAGGTATTCCAGGGCGCAGGCGGCGAACAGGACGAAGGTGGGGTAGACGTCGGCGGCTTCGAGTTCCTCGACGGTCCGCCGTAGCGAGGTGACCGCTTGGTCCATCCGTCCTCGCCGGGCATGGAGCAGGCCGGTGTAGAGCTCGGCGCGTGCCTGGCCCGAACGGTAACCGGCCTGGTCGAGTACGTCGCAGGCGGTGCGCAGCGCGGTGTCGGCGGCATCGAGGTCGCCCAGGCGCAGCCGGGCGACGGCCAGCGCGGTGTAGGCCTTGCCGAGTTCGTGGCGGGTACCGATGTCACGGTGCACCTCGATGGCGCGGCCCGCCGCGTCTACCGCCTGGTGGGGCTCGACAAGGCAGAGCAGTTCGGCGCGGTTGGTCTCGAGGTCGGCCAGACCCAGGGCGCTGCCGGATGCCTCGTAGCAGGCGGTGGCTTCGTCGAGGTGGCGACGGGCGGTGTCGAAGTCGAAGGCGAACCGACCGGCGAGGTGACGGAGTCGGGCGACATCGCCCCGGAACTCGGCGTTGTCGGCGGGGGCGAGCGCGTCGAGGTCGGCGGCGAGGGCTTCGGCGTCGCGGAATCGGCCTTGCGCCATGTGCAGGTCGCAGGCCCACAGCCCCGCCTGTAACCGGGGTGTTCCGGTGGTCTGCTCCCACACGCGGATGAACAGGGCGAGGGCTTCGCGGGTGTTGCCCGCGATGCGCTGGCCGTGGCCGGCGGCGACCGCCAGCCGGGCGCCGACCGTCGAGGTGATGTCGGCCGCGGCGGCGGGAGCGACGGCGAGACGAACTGCGGTCGGGGCATCGCCGAACCGGACGGCGGTTTCGGCTTCGAGGCAGACCAGCGTCTCGGGCAGGTCGCCGAGGTCGCCGAGGTCGCCGAGGTCGCCAAGGTCATCCGAGGGCCGGAGCGCCAGCCGGTTGCGTAGGTCGTCGGTGAGCCCGGCGGCGGCGCTGTGGCCGCCGCGGCGTACGGCCCGGTCGGCGTAGTCGAGCAGCTGGGCGCCGCCGATGGTGGCGGCGGCCAGGCCGTGGAAGACCGCTTCGCGCAGCGCCCGGGCACTGGCAGGTCCGTCGTTCCCGGCGGCGAGGGAGTCGGCTCGTTCGTCCCACAGCGCGCGCAGGGCGGTGTGGACGTCGTGAACGACGGGGGGGGGAGACGGGTCGACAGCGCCGCGCCCATGAGCTGGTGGAAGCGCAGCGCGTCACCGGCGGGGTAGACGAAGGAGTACGAGGTCAGGGACTCCCAGGCGAGCCGGTCGCCGGGTAGGTGGAACCGCGCGGCCAGGAACCGGAAGACCTCGTAGTCGAACAGACGGGCCGGGCTGAGGACCTCGAGGGTTCGGATCTCGTCGGCGCTGACGTGCTCGAGGAACCGGGCGAGGATCTGCGACTGGGACACGGCCGCGCGGCCGGTGGCCGCGTCGGACTGCTGGTAGGTGTCGACGGCCAGGTGGAGGTAGAACGGCAGGCCGGCGCTCGCCTCGGCGACGGTGTGCCGATGGGCCGGGTCGGTGATGCCACCGGCTTCGAGCAGGTCGAGGCGGGCGGCCATCGGTAGGCCGCCGATGTCGCGGACCCGGACGGCGTCGGACCACTCAGGTTCGTCGGTCTCCCAGCGCAGCGGTTCACGGCTGGCGACGACGACCAGCCCGGCGTCCAGCTGGGCGCACAGGTCACGCAGCCAGCCGTCGGCCAGGTGCGCCCGCCCGGACCGGACCGGTGCCGGGACCAGCGCCTCGTAGCTGTCGACGAACAGCACGTACGGCTTTTCGGCGCTGCCGTCGCGCAGGTCCGCGGCGAAAAGGTAGGTCACGGCGTCTGCGAGGTCGCTGTTTGGCAGGTCGTCGAGGATCTGGAGAGTGTTGTCCCGTCGTACCTGCATCCGGCGGCGGACGTCTGAGGAGCCGCGTTCCAGAATCCGGATCAGGCCGCGTGCCGTGCCGAAGAACGGCAGGCCGGCGACCGTGTCGACGACGTCGGTGAGCATCGAACTGCCATCCAGGAACGGCAGTTCGGCTTTGTCCAGCCGCAGGTGTGGATGGAGGCGTTGCCACAGCACCGCGTAGGCGATGTCGAACCGATCGAAGTGGATACCCAGTGCGCCGATCTCACCCCGGAGCGCGGCGAGAGCGTCCTCCTGCTGGCGCAGCGCGGGTATCTGGAGATCGAGAGTCGCGGTGCGGTGGGCTTCGCGGGCACGGTCCTTCAGCTCGCGCAGGAGCCGGGATTTCCCGATGCCCCCGACTCCGGTGAGGTTCAGAATGCGCGGCCCGTCGCCGAGGCGCCCGAGCTCGGCGGCGAAAGCCTCGAGCACCGGTTCGCGGTCGACGAATTCACGTTGCAATGCGGCGACTCGACGGAACCTTGGCGCGGGGACCATGGCGCACTCCTGGCGTTATTCGGCTGTCGGAATTCCTGG
>NZ_CAUVXO010000342.1:0-5539 GCF_963555865.1 Protofrankia sp. Cr1 | reverse complement strand
TCGGGTTGGACCAGTACCGAGCGCAGCGCCGCCGTCGGGTCACCGGATCAGGTTGTCTCCAAGTAGTGGCCGTCGGCCTCATAGCGAAACACCCCGCCGAGCACGACCTCACGGGCTGGGGGGCCGTTGAGAAGGCGCTGGATCCGCAGAATGTCGCCGATCGCGTTTGTGATGTCACTCATGGGCGTTTCCGAACGTCGGATGGGTGCCGGGCAGGCAGCAGCCGCTCGGGCATGTGTCCTTCTCCCCGTATCTGGGAACGAACTCAACCATTGGCGTCGCACGCCAGCGGGCGGCGTCGAGCGGGCCTCCGGCCGCAGCGTGTTGTACAGCCGATATGAAAACGATTTCCGTTAGCTTAGCGGCTCGCCGGGGGCCGCGTCGGTCAGATCGTCCATGCTGCCATCCACCACGCACCCCAGGAGAAGCTGTGACCACCGCAACCACGCACGCCCCGCGCCACAGCGTCACCGAACACAGTCACGGGGCCGGATGTGGGCATGTGGCAGTTCCCCACAACGACCACGTCGACTACGTCCACGACGTCCACCTGCACCGTTCACACGAGGACCACTACGACGAGTGCGAGCCCGCCGAGCACAAGGAGCACGGCGGGCACACCCACACCCACGGCGACAGTTGTGGGCATGTCGCCGTGCCCCACGGCGATCATGTCGACTATCTGCACGAGGGGCACCGGCACGCCGCCCACGACGGCCACTGGGACGACCACTGACACCCCACCCGGCCTGACTCCGGCGGTGGACAGACGGTGGTCAAGGGTGGTCAGACCGCTGGGCCGCCGGTGCTGTCGGGTGCCGTGCGGGCCGCCGGGACCAGCCCGGAGGCGGGCCGGAAGGCGGGGTCGATCTGGGCGGAGAGATCCACGTCGGGACCGTCTGTCGCCAATGTGCTGGCCGAGGCGCACGCGTTCGGCGAGGTCGGCTGCCCCAGGCGTACGACCTGCTTCACCGCCGCTTGTCCACTGACAACCACCGCCCGTCCGCCACCGGCCGCCGCCAGATCCTTACTGCGGATCACGCGGTGCGGATCACGCGCTAAGGATGTGAATCTCGCGCTGCTCCAGTAGCACCAGATTCACATCGTTAGAGCGCCCGGCAATAGGGGCGTGGATCAAGGAATGGGGCTGGGGTACGGGCATCGCGAGGCGGAGGAGGGAGGCACCGGAGGTGTTGGGTGTCGACTGACGACAACGTGGTGAGGTGCGTGCCTCAGCCCCGCGACGCCGCGTCCCCTATTGCCGGGCGCTCTAAGCCTCTCATGGTGGACCCGGCCGGATGGCCACGCGACTGCAGCCCGTATTGACAATGGTTGTCAAATCGGAAATAGTCGATGTTCCAGCGTGTAGCTGCGACAGGAGGATCAGTCATGTCCTTGACCGTGTCCCCGGATCTGCTCGTCCAAGCCGAAGCCGGCCATGTCGACCAGGAGGCGTTCCTGGCGTGTGTGCGCGAGTCGCTGCCCTACGCCTACGGGCTGGTCGAACGGCTCGCGGGTGAGCTGCCGGCCGCCGGGCGCGACTTCGCGGACAACCTGGTGCCGCCACCGGACGACGCAGCGCAGGGGCAGTTGCTGCGTGCAATGGCAAGTACGGCGATCCGCAGTTCGCTGGAGCGGCGTTTCGGGGTGGCGTTGGCATTCCAGAACTGCCACCGGCTGGCCGTGTTCCGCCCGGCCGCGGTGGGCGGCGAACAGTACCGCCGGTTCGTCTCCGCGGAGAGCCAGCTCCTCAACCAGCAGCCCGGGTTCGTCAACTGCTGACCGTCACCTGGCGGGGGACGCCGGCCGCCGGCGGTGGGTCTGGGTGCAGCGTGTGCGCTCGGCGTGCGGTCAGCGAGGTGGCGCCCAGGGTGGCGGTGTAGACGGCGGTGGCGACGGCGATGATGGCGAAGCTCGGCGGGACCCGTGGTGCGAGGTAGCTCATCGTCAGCCCGGCCCACGTCACCGCGACCGCGAGCCCGACGGAGATCCACATTCCGTGGTAGGGGCGGGTGGTGAGCCGGTGGGCCGCGCCGGCGGGCGCGGCGAGCAGGCCGAGTAGCAGCAGTGCGCCGACGGCCTGGGTCGCCTCGGCCGTGGTCGCCCCGACGAGGCCGAGGAAGCCGATGCCGAGGAGGCGGACGGGAACACCCTGGGCGGTGGCGACCGCCTCGTCCAGGCTCGCGAACAGCAGCGGACGTCCGATCGCGACCGTGGCGACGCAGATGGCCGCCCCGACCACGGCCGCCTCCCAGGCGTGGGATGCTGCTAACCCGAAGATCGAGCCGAACAGGATGGT
Source organism: Protofrankia sp. Cr1 (assembly GCF_963555865.1). NCBI lineage: Bacteria > Bacillati > Actinomycetota > Actinomycetes > Frankiales > Frankiaceae > Protofrankia > Protofrankia sp. Cr1. The sequence goes on along the minus strand of NZ_CAUVXO010000342.1, from coordinate 3,240 downwards.
CACTCCGGCGGTGCCGTTGCCGGTGCTGCGCCGGGTCGTGTACAGGGTGAGGAAGAGCACCCCGAGCCCGAGTATCCAGGCGAACACGCTGCCGATGACGACGTCGTCGGCCCGGCCACGGCGGCCCAGCACCCCGAGTACGCATCCGACGGCGATGGTGGCGGCAAACAGGCCGACGCGGGCGTCGATGCCGGTGGCCAGGGCGGCGAGCGCACCGGTGAACGCCACGTGGGACAGCGCGTCACCGGTGAACACCTGCGCGCGCAGGACCAGGAAGTAGCCGACGAGGCCCGCCGCCGCGGCGATTCCTGTGCCGGCGAGGAAGGCATGCTGGATGAACGGATGGTCGAACATCGTGATCATGCCGGTGCTCCCGCCGTCCGGGGGCCGCGGGCGGCCCGGCCGAGCATGTCGTGGACACCGACGGCCAGGCGGGCGAGGAGGTACAGACCGAAGGAGAAACTGGTGATGAAAAAGCCGATCGGATACGGCGAGTAATAGGCCACCGTCAGCCCGGCCCAGGTGACCAGCACCCCGAGGAGCACCGTGAGCGTCAGGCTGAGCACCGGCCGGGCGGTGAGGACCTGCGCGGTCGCGGCCGGGATCACCAGCAGGGTGAAGACCAGCAGGGTGCCGGTGATCTGGCTGACCTCGGCGGTGGCGGTCCCGAGCAGGATCAGGAATGCCGTCGACAGGCCCCGCACCGGCACCCCGGCGGCAGTGGCCACAGCCGGGTCGAGCGAAGCGAACAGCAACGGACGCCCGATGACCGCCAGCACGACCAGGACGACGAGGGCGAGCACGGCCAGGGTGCGGACCATCCCGCCGGTGATACCCAGAAAGCTGCCGAACAGCAGTGCGTTCACCCCACCGAGGAATCCCTGGTAGAGGCTGACGAACAGGAACCCGCAGGCGAGGGCGAACGCCTGGACGGTGCCGACGGCGGCCGACTCCTCGGACCGTCCGGCGCTGCCCCCGGCGCTGCCCCCGCCCCCGCCCGCCGCCGGGATGGCCGCGACGGCCAGCGCCGCGGTGAGGCAGAAGGCGAAATAGCCGTAGGTCGCGCCGACGCCGAGCCAGATCGCCCCGGCCGCACCCGGAAAGCCGGCCATGGCCAGGGCGTGGCCGGCGAACGTCTGACGGCGCAGGATCATGAACCAGCCGATCACCCCGGCGGTCACCGCCACGACGGTTCCGGCCCGGAACGCGTTCACCATGAACGGGTAGGCGAACATCGCTCGGATGTCATCGGCCAGGTCCCACGAGAGGCCGGCCTCAGTCGTTGCGGCGACGATCATATCCGGCCGGTCCCACTGTGGCGGTCGACATGCACCGCGGACGCTTCGGGCTGGCCGACGACCACGAGCCGTCCATCCGAGGTGGTCAGCACCTCGATGGGGGTGCGGTAGAGCCGGCTCAACGTCGCACTGGTGATCACGTCGGTGGGTGCTCCCGACACCGAACCGCCACCGGCGAGGTAGATGACCCGGTCAAGACTGGAGAGAATCGGGTTGACGTCGTGGGCGACCATCAGCACCGTCACCCCCGTCTGGCAGATGTCGCGGATGAGGGCCGCGACCGCACCGGCGTTGTACAGGTCAAGGCTGTCCAGCGGCTCATCGAGAAGCAGGAGCCGGGGCCCGCGGGCGAGCGCCTGAGCGATCAGCAGCCGCTGCTGCTCCCCGCCGGACAGCCGCCCGATCGGCTGGTGGGCGTAGCCGGCGGCGCCGACCAACTCGACCAGCTCGGCGACCCGTCCCCTGGCTGCCCGGCCGCGACGTCCGCCGGGCACGGGCAGGCCCCACCGGTGGCCGTCCAACCCGAGGCGGACCACGTCCAGCCCGCGGATCCGCACCGACGGATCGAAGCTGCGCCGCTGCGGCAGGTACCCGATCTCAGCCTGGGCCTGCCCGGGTGGCCGGCCCAGTACCACCGCCTGCCCCGCGGACAGCGGCAGCAGCCCGAGCGTCGCCTTGAGCAGGGTGGACTTGCCTACACCGTTGGGGCCGAGGATCGCGACGAACTCCCCGGCCGCCGCCTCGACGTTGACGCCGCTCCACACCACCCGCCCACCGAGGCGGACCGCGGCGTCCCGGAACACCGCCGTCGCCGTTCCTGTCATTTTCCGGTGGCCTGGGCCAGCGCGGCACGCAGGCCTTCCAGCTGGGCGACCTGCCAGTCCTGGAAGGATGTGCCGGCTGGGGTGAGTGTCTCGGTGATGGTGGTCACCGGGATACCGGCCGCCTTCGCCTCTTCGACCTGACGTTGGACGTCCGGGGTCGCGTTCTGGCTGTTGTACACGTAAACTTTGATCTTCTTGCCCTTGATCTGGTCGTCGATGGTGGCCTTGTCCGCGGCGGTCGGATCGGTGCCCTCCGAGATCGCGCGCAGGAACGCCGGTGGGGTCAGCAGGTTCAGTCCGAGGGCGGGGGTCAGCATCGCGAAGATGCTCTCCGACGCGCCGACCGGTGTCCCGCCGTAGGTCGTCTTGATCGTCGCAATGACGTCGGTGTACGGCTTCAGCGTAGTGGCGGTGAAGGACGTCCGCTGTTGGTCGAAGTAGCCCGCGTCCGCCGGGTCGATCTTCTTGTAGTCCGCGGTGACCGTGTCGATCACCTTGGCGACGTCCCCCGGGTTGTACCAGCGGTGCGGGTTGTCCCCGTCCGTCGCACCGACCAGGTCACCGACGGTCAGTACCGTCCGTCCATCTGTCGGGTTGGCCGCCACCAGTTTGGCCGCCCACGGGTCGTAGCCGACACCGTTGTCGATGAACAGCCGCGCATCGGCGATCGCCCGGCCGTCGGCAGGCGTCGGCTCGTAGTCATGCGGATCGGCGTCCGGGTTGTCGATGATGCTGGTGACCGTCACCCGCGCACCGCCGAGCTGAGCGGCGATGCTGCCCCAGAAGTTCTCGGCCGCCACAACCGTAATCTTCCTACCAGCGGCACTGCCACCGGCGGCGCTGTCCCCGGTACCACCCGGCGAGGATGTCCCGCATGCCGCGACGGCCCCCACCACCGCACATGCGGCCACCACGCCCAGGCGCAGTGTCCACCGACGCGGTACCGCAGCCGCATCTTCCATGATCATGATCTCCTTGCTTGCTGTCAACCGGATGCACTATCCGTACCGGGATCCATTTTCACCAAATCTAGCTGATAATGGAAACCGTTACAAGTTCGGGTAGTGGGCGGGGCGCGGACGCGTGCCGGATGTGCAGGTCGGCGAGCGTGGGCCGGC
>NZ_CAUVXO010000341.1:0-5571 GCF_963555865.1 Protofrankia sp. Cr1 | reverse complement strand
GTCGAACATCGACCCTTGATTTCGGTATCGATCACCATTAATATGCGTGCGCGCGCGTTCATTTTAACCAGCCAGCACCGATGGAACGTTTCCGTGACATGAGTGCCACCTTTTGGCGCAGAGCTTGGTGCGCTTTGTGGACAATCGGGTCGACCGGGTGGCGCCGACGGCGGGGCGCCTACTCAAGGCCGGCGGATGCGCATCGGGTATCCACGAGCGCCGGATCTGTGCCGGCGTTGTCAGCGCAGGGCTGGTCACCGGCCGGGCCGGGAGCCTCGCCCAGATAGCTGGACGTGACGAAATCATAGCGCTGGCCGAGTTCGTCGGCCGTGCCCTCGACCCGCAGCCGGCCCCGGGAGAGCACGTAGCCCCGGTCCGCTATCTCGAGTGCCATCGGCACGTGCTGCTCGACGAGAAGAATCCCGCAGCCGGTGTCGTCGACGATCCGGCGCAGCACGGGGAGCAGACGCTCGACGATGACCGGCGCCAGACCGAGGCTCATTTCGTCGATCATGAGCAGTGCCGGTTCGGTCGCCAGCGCCCGGCCGAGCGCGAGCATCTGCTGCTCCCCGCCGGACAGCAGCCCGGCCGGGCGGCGCAGCAGGTCTGTCAGGGCCGGGAAGTAGGCGAGGGCACGCTCGGTGTGCGCGGCCCGACGGCCACCGGCGAGCCGCAGGTTCTCCCGAACGGTCAGGTCCATGAACAGTGCCCGGTCCTCGGGGACGTGCGCGAGGCCGCGTCGAGCGAGGACGTCCGGGCGGGCACCGGCGATCGAACGGCCCTGGAACCCGATCGTCCCGCCGATGACCGGTAGCAGACCGGATATGGTCAGCAAGGTGGTCGTCTTGCCGGCGCCGTTCGGACCCAGCAGAGCGACGATCTCACCGGCGTTGACCCGTAAGTCGAGGCCGTGCACCACCGGGATGCCGAGGTACCCGGCGTCGAGACGGCGGATGTCAAGCAGGGCGTCGGTCACGGCGTCCCTCCGCTTTCGGTCATAGTGGTCATGCTGGCTATATCGGTCAGCTCGATCGAGCCGGCCGGCTGCCCGGCGTCCCGGTCGGTACCGGCCTCCGGGCTGGATCGGGTGCCGAGATACGCTGTGATCACGCGCTCATCCGAGCGGATCTCTTCCGGCGTGCCCCGAGCGATGATCTTTCCGAATTCCAGTACGTAGACTAGGTCGCAGGTGCCGAGCACGAGGCCCATGTCGTGGTCGACCAGCAACATGCCCAGGCCGGCGTCAGCCAGCCGCCGCAGTTGCGTGCCGAGCCGGGCGCTCTCGCCGGTGTCGAGTCCGGCGGCCGGCTCGTCCAGGCAGACCAGAACCGGCCGGGTGGCCAGCGCCCGCGCGACTCCGACGAGTTTGCGCTGCCCGTGCGAAAGCTCGGTGGGCAGCCGGTCAGCGACCGACCCGAGGTCGAACGCGGCCAGCGCCTCGGCGACGGCGTCCGCTTGGCGGCGGGCCGGGCGTACCGCGTCGGCGAGAAACGACCACCAGCGGGCGGGCTCGGCCGCGACCCGCAGGTTCTCCGCGACCGTCAGCTCGTCGAACAGTTCCACCGACTGCCAGGTGCGGCCGAGACCGGACCGCGCGCGCCGGTGCGCTGCCATCCGGTCCAGGCGGGTCCCACCGAACCGCACGATGCCGCCGCTGATCGGTGTGAAGCCGGTCAGGGCATCCAGGAGGGTGGTCTTGCCGGCTCCGTTCGGCCCGATCAGACCGACCAGCCTGCCGGGTTCGACGGTCAGGCTCACACCGTCCACGGCGGTGAGACCCCCGTACCGCACGGTCAGCCCATCGACTGTCAGCGCCGAATGGCTGATCCCGCTGGTCGATCGGGTCACTTGGCACCTCCCACGACCGCATCGCCAGCCGGCCGCGTCCGAGCTCGCGTCCGGGGTCCAGCCGCGGGCCGATGCCGGCGCAGCAGGCCGTCGGCTGTCCGGGCGGTGTCACGCAGGGCTCCGGCGATTCCCTCCGGGTTCCCGACGGCGGTCAGCACCAGACCGATGCCGCCGATCAGCAGCGAGAACTCGCTGCCGACCCCGAAGACGGTCTGCGTCGTATAGAAAGCGACCCCACCGGTGGCCAGTAACCCGCCGATCACAGCACCGCTCACGCTGGTGATACCACCAAGGTAGGCGAAGGCCAGAACGGTGAGCGAGGTGAAGACGTCGAAGGTGGGCGCGGTCAGCGAACCGTACTGGTAACCGATCATTGCTCCGGCGAGTCCCGCAATGAAGGACGACAGCCCGAAGGCCAGGATTTTCGTCGCCGCCACGTTCACCCCGGCGGCGGCTGCCGCCCGCTCGTTGCCGCGGACGGCGAGCATGCGCAGGCCCGACGTACCGCGCCGCAGGTTGGACACGGCGAGGCCGAACAGCACCACGATGACCAGCAGGGCCAACCCGAATCCGGCGCTGGGCAGCTTCCCGTCACCGAGAAAGAACGGATCGTTGGGGCCGAAGCGCAGGCCGAACAGGGCCGGCGAGCTTACCGGCGCGCCTGCGCCGCCCTTGCCCTCCACCCAGTCGTTCTTGAACACCAGCTCCTCGATGGCGACGGCGGCCGCCAGCGTCACCACTGCCAGGTTCACGCCGCGTACGCGTAGCGCCGGTACCGCGGCGGCGGCTCCGAAGACCGCGGCGACCAGCGCGGCCAGCAGTGGGGCGATCGGGAACGGGATGCCCGCCCCATCGGCGAGTTTGCTGACCGCGAAACCGGCGACTCCGGCGATCGCCATCTGGCCCAACGAGATCTGGCCGACGAAGCCGACCAGCAGCACCAGCGACAGTGACAGCAGGACACCGATGAGACTGTTGATGATGGCCCCCCGCCAGCCGAAGCTCAGCGTGCACAGGGCGATGGCGGTGACAGCGGCTGCGACGGTTGCCCGGGGCACCGCACCGCGTGGAGTGGGCGAGAAGGGCAGTCGGGCGAGGGCCGCCGAACCGCGTACCGGCAGGCTCCGGCCACGCACGAACATGATCCCGACGATGACCACGAATGGCAGCGCCTCCCGCACCCCGGGCAGGGGCTGCCCACTGACATGCGGCCACCACGTCCTGGTCTCCATGAAGGTGACCAGCGAACGTGACATCCCGAAGCCGAGACCGGCCAGCGCGGCCACCCCGAAGGAGGTGAAGTCCCCGGCGAGCGCCGCGCCGAGCGCGGGGATGACGGCGAGGGTGAGTACGGTGGGCTCCAATGGCAGGAGGCCGCGCAGCAGGATGCCGATCGTCCCGGCGAGTACCGTGCCGATCACCCAGGTTGCGCCCGCCTGCCGGGACGGGGAGATGCCCAGCAGCAGCGCCCCCTTCTCGTTGCCGGCCGCGGCCCGGGTCGCCAGGCCGAACCGGGTGAACCGGAAGGCCGCCCACAGCACGGTGGCGGCCAGCAGGGTCAGGCCCGCCAGGACGAGCCGGTCGTAGGGCACCCGTGCACCGAACAGATGTGTTGTCCCGGTGGGCAGTACCCTGGGCACGCTCGGCCCGATGTCGCCGCCGAACCGGCGCACCACAACGGCTTCAAGAGTGAGCATCACGCCGACCGAGGCGATGACCTTCGCCAGCGGCGGCGCCGAGGACAACGGCCGGAAGACCCAGCGGTGGAACAGGTAGCCCAACGCCGCCGCCGTCCCCAACGACAGTAGTGTCGCCGGCCAGAACGACATCGGGCCGCCGACGCTGATCGACGTCGGCCAGTTCGGCAGGTCCCAGTTCGCGCCGAACCAGCCGGCGATGCCTTCAACGAGGGCGAGTGGATTCGGTAGCGGCGGCACGAACCACGCGCCGTTCACCCGCAGGTCGGTGTAGAGGTACGCGGTGTACATCGCCATCGCACCGGTGGCGACGTTCACCGTCCCGGAACCGCGGTAGGTGAGCACGACAGCGAGCGCGATCGCGCCGATGAGCGCGCCTTCACCGAGGCCGAGGACAAGAAACAGGAGGATCTGGCTCAACGGGTCGCCCTTCGGTCACTTCGCGGTACGTGCGTGGCTGGCCGATAGCGGGCGGCCACCGGCCAGCCGGACCGGTGTCAGTCTCGGGCCAGGCCGTTGAGGTACTGGCCGCCCGTCGCGTCGATGACCGACTTGCCCTGTACCTGGTAGACGCGTACCAGCGCGTCACACAGCGAAGGGAATCCGGTGATCGAACCGCACTGGACCTGCGGTGCCACGATCGGCACGGGACCTCGGAAGGCCGTGACAGCGGCGCGGATCGTGTCCGCAGACAGCGCGTCGTAGCCGACGCCCTGCAGAATCTTGGCGATCGCGACGACCTGGCCGAACTCCGGAACCGAGAAGGCCCCGCTGTTCTTGTCCTTCCCGTAGTGGTCGAACGCGGCGAGGGTGTCGCGGACGTCGGCGTTGGCGGTGTCCGCCGGGTCAGCCCCCACCTGGACGATGTACCAGCCGTCGATGGCGCTGGCCGCGGCTTTGCGCACGTCCGGACCCTGGCAGTTGCCGACCCCGATGACGGGCTTGTTCACGTTGAGTTGCTGCAGTGCGTTGGCGACCTGGATGCAGGTCGACCCGGCGCCGAGCACCATCACGACGTCGGCCTTGTCCGCCCCGGCCGCGGTCAGGGGAGCGACCGCGTCGGTGGCGGTGATGCCGATCGGCACCTCGGAGAGGCTGACCCCGGCAGCGTCGAACCGGGGCTTGATCAGACCCTCGATCGCGCTCTTCAGGCTGGGTAGGTCGACGTACACCGCGGCGACTTTCTTGGCCTGCGGGACCTTCTTGAGAGTGAAGCTGGCCATGCCGGACAGCACGCCGGGTGAGCCGGAGGCGAAGAAGTAGGCGTCGCTGGCATTGAACGCGGCCTGGGTTGCGGGGAAACCGCCGATGATCGGCTTTTTGCCGGCGAGCGTGGTCCAGATCGGGCCGTCACCGGCGGAGAGCGTGCCGGTACTGACCATGTTGATCGAGCTGTCGTTGAGGAACTGCTGGGCGCAGCTCTGCCCCTTGGCCGGAGTGCCGTCGGTGAAGCAGGTGGCGAGTTTGAGCGGGTGGCCGCCTATGCCGCCGAGTTCCGCGTTCACATAGGTCACCGCCACAGTGGCCCCATCGGTCAGGTCCGGATAGCCGACCTCGGCACCCTGCTGGTTGATCAGGCCGATCGTGACCGGCGCGAGGCTGGCGTTGGCAGCGTTGCCCGCCCGACCCGCATTGGCTGCGCCAGCCGTGTTACCGGCGGTCGCACCGGTCGGCGACGATGTGGAGCTGGCCGGGTCGGAGCTGCCACACGCTGCCAGCGCGATGGCTACGACGGTGACCGCGATGCTCACGCGGATGGGTAAATGGCGGGTGATCACGGGCGTTCCCTTCAGGTTCGGTCGACACCCTGGCGCTGTGAACCGCTCGCTGGCGGGCCGATCGGTCGGCGACGACGTGACGGACCGACGCAGGAGAGCTGCGTCACATGTGTGCGGGCGGGACGCTAGCAGCGCCGCGTTCTTCATGTAAAGAAGAAAATTGAATGCAATAGAACGAGCATCGCGTGTCATCTGTCACGCTGGCGCTGCGCCGCGTTCCGTGTCCGCGGCACTACTCAGCACTACTC
>NZ_CAUVXO010000340.1:4359-5839 GCF_963555865.1 Protofrankia sp. Cr1 | reverse complement strand
CGGCCGCCGGCGCGATGCATGGCCGGGGCCTGGCACCGGCCGGATTCCTGCCGGTCACCGGACCTCTCGGTTGGTACGGCCCGTCCTCGGTGCCGCCGTTCGTCCGTTCGACCGCGGCGCCCGTCACCCGGCACCGGGTGTTGCCCGCGGACCTGCATCCGCACGATCTGGCGGACCTGTGCTTCGCCGCGGCGTGTCTGGACGAACGGGTGACCCGGGTACACGTCGCCGGGGCGCCCGAGGAGTGGGGCGGCTGCGGCGTCTTCGACCCGGACACCGGATCCGCGGCGCTGTTCACCCACGACGAGGTGATCCTCGCGGGGGACCCGGTCGCCCTCGACACCGCGATCGCGCTCATCGACGCCTGGGAGCGTCTCGGCCGCCCGAAAGTCGCGGACTGGACGTGCCGGTTCGCTCTGTCCGGTCCGCCGGACACTCCGATCCTGCTCGCCGTGGACTGGGTCTGCACCGCGCCGATTGGAATCACGCAGACGGGAACCACACCGGCTGGAACCGCGCCGCGGTGACCCGCCGGCCGTCCTACAGCTATGGTTTCGCCCATGTCAGTAACGAAGGCGGTGATTCCGGCTGCGGGGCTGGGCACCCGGTTCCTGCCCGTGACCAAGTCCCTTCCCAAGGAGATGCTGCCGGTCGTCGACCGGCCGGCTATCGAGTATGTGGTGGAGGAGGCCTCGCGCGCCGGCCTACGAGATGTCCTTCTGGTTACGAGTCGTACCAAGAAGGCGATAGAGGATCATTTCGACCGGGATGCCGAGCTTGAGGCCGCCCTGGAACGCAAGGGCGACACGACCCGGCTGGACCGGGTCCGCGCGTCCGCCGGGTTTGCCGAGGTGCACTCCGTCCGGCAGCAGGCACCGCGCGGGCTGGGGCATGCGGTGCTGTGCGCGGCCGCGCACGTAGGGCGCGAGCCGTTCGCGGTTCTTCTCGGTGACGACCTGATCGACGAGCGTGACTCGCTGCTGGTGGAGATGCTCGCGGTACAGGAGCGTTTCGGGGGCAGCGTCGTAGCCCTGATGGAGGTACCTGAGGATCTTGTCTCCCTGTACGGGGTCGCGACCGTCGACCCGAAACCCGTCACGATCGCAGCCGGGACAGTGCCGGCCGCCGGCTACCAGACCGTCCGCATCCGGGACCTGGTCGAGAAGCCTCCGGTAGCCGAGGCGCCCAGCAATCTTGCGATCATTGGCCGGTACATCCTGTCACCGTCGATTTTCGACGTCCTGCGGGAGACGCCGCCCGGCCGTGGGAACGAGATTCAGCTCACCGACGCGCTGCGGACACTCGCCACGCTCGGTGACGACGCTGGTGAGCCCGTCCACGGGGTGGTCTTCACTGGGCGTCGCTATGACACTGGTGACCGGGTGGACTACCTCAAGGCCGTGATCCGGCTCGCCTGTGAGCGGTCCGACATCGGCCCGGAGCTGTACCCGTGGTTGGAGGAGTATGTCTCCGCCGGGGG
>NZ_CAUVXO010000340.1:0-4102 GCF_963555865.1 Protofrankia sp. Cr1 | reverse complement strand
GCGGTCGCTGTCGCTGCGGTCCGCGCACGGCTGCGTGCTCGCAGCGGACCTTCGCGCCGGTTCCGCCCTGCCCGGGTTCGACAACTCGGCCATGGACGGATACGCCGTGCACATCGCTGACGTGGCCGACGCCGGCCCCGGGCGTCCGGTCATCCTGCCGGTCACCGGGGATATTCCGGCGCAGGCGGGCACACCGTCACCGGTGACGCGCGGTAGCGCGGCGCGGATCATGACGGGCGCGCCGCTGCCGCCCGGTGCCGACACCGTCGTCCAACTTGAGTGGACCGACGGTCGGATGGACCGGGTGACCGTGACGCGCGCGCCCGGGCTCGGTCAGAACATCCGGCGGGCCGGCGAGGACGTGGCCGTGGGCGACTTGGTCCTGCCCGCCGGGCGGCTGCTCGGTGCGGCTCAGATCGGCCTGCTGGCCGCGCTCAACGTGGCGACTCCGGTTGTTCATCCCCGCCCCCGGGCCGCGGTGCTCTCGACCGGCAGCGAACTGGTCGAGGTGGGGGAAACCCTCGGCCCGGGGCAGATCGTCGACTCCAACAGCCACGCGGTGGCGGCGGCGGCACGGGAGGCGGGCGCGCAGATACGGCGGCTTGGTGGCGTCCCCGACTCCCCGGACGCGTTCGCCGCGGTGCTTGCCGGCGTTCTCGCCGACGTCGATGTTGTGATCACCACTGGCGGGGTGAGCGTGGGAGCCTTCGACGTGGTCAAACAGGTCCTCGCCGGTTCGGGGAAGGTCCGTTTCGAGCCGCTGGCCATGCGACCCGGGATGCCACAGGGATTCGGGGTGATCGACGGGGTGCCGATCTTCACGTTGCCGGGTAATCCGGTCAGCGCGCTGGTGTCGTTCGAGCTGTTCGTCCGACCTGCGTTGCTGCGGATGCGGGGGCTTGCGTCCGTCCACCGTCCGACGCTGGTCGCCACGACCGCGCAGGAGCTGCGCTCGTCCCGGGGCCGGCGTTCGTATCTGCGGGTCCGGTTGGCTGCGGCCGGAGCCGGGCGGCCGCCGGTCGCCCATCTGGCGGGTGGCCAGGGATCGCATCAGCTGTCGGCCCTGGCCGTCGCGGACGCCCTGTTGATCGTTCCGGCGGACGGTGTCGACCGGCCGGCGGGGACGGAGCTGACCGCGCTGCGGCTCGGTGACGACATGGCACCGTTCGATGCCGGGGTGTCGTGGTCCGATGCCGGGATGGCGGCGGACACATGATCGAGCCACGGCTGACCCACGTGGACGCCACCGGTGCCGCGCGCATGGTCGACGTCTCCGCCAAGGACGTGACTGTACGGACCGCGGTCGCCCGGGGGTTTCTGCGGGTCGCACCAACCGTCGTCGACCTGCTTCGCGGCGCCGGTGTACCCAAGGGGGACGCGCTCGGTGTCGCCAGGGTGGCCGGCATCATGGGCGCCAAGCGCACACCCGAGCTCATCCCGCTGTGTCATCCGATCGCGCTGTCGGGGGTCCGGGTGGAGCTGGACATCTATGATCATGGAGTTGAGATCACCGCGACCACCCGGACGACGGACCGCACCGGCGTGGAGATGGAGGCGTTGACCGCGGTCGCGGTGGCCGGGCTCGCCCTGCATGACATGGTCAAGGCGGTTGATCCGGAGGCGACGCTCACCGACATCCGCCTGCTGGCCAAGACCGGTGGGCGCTCCGGTGACTGGCACCGCACGCCGACCGGTGGGCGTGGCGGTGGCGCCCGGTGAGTCATGCGCTGGAGGTACCGGACGGCGCCCGCGCCCAGGTGATCACCGTCTCGGATCGCGCGTACGCCGGCAGTTACGCTGACCAGTCCGGGCCGTTGGCTGCCCAGGCGCTGGGTCTGATCGGTTTTGCCGTCGACGATGTGGTTGTCGTCCCCGATGATCGCTCGGCGATCGTGATCGCGCTGGAGGCTGCCGTTGCGGCCGGCATTCACCTGGTTGTCACCACCGGCGGTACCGGTCTCGCACCCAGGGACGTCACGCCGGAGGCGACCCGACAGGTCATCGACCGAGAGGTGCCCGGGCTCGCCGCCGCGCTGCGCGATGCCGGCCGGGCGGCGGTTCCGACCGCGGTGCTCTCCCGTGGCATCGTCGGTGTCCGAGGCGGAACGCTGGTGGTGAACCTGCCGGGTTCGGCGGGCGGCGTCTCCGACGGGGTGCGCGTGCTGGCCGGGGTGGTCGGGCATGCGGTGGCCCAGATCCGCGGCGGCGGTGATCATATTCATGTCGATCCGGGCCATGTCGATCCGGGCCGTTCCGGCCGTGGGTCCGGAGGGACGGGATGAGGGCACCGGGGTGGCCGGCACGTCTCACCGACGGGTCGGTGGGCGTACGTCCACTGCGGCTGCGTGAGGCTGTCACCTGGGTCGAAATCCGGGTACGCAACGGTGAATGGCTCGGACCCTGGGAGGCGACCCCCAAGGCGATGCCGGCCACGGCGGACGCATGGGCGCAGCGCCAGACCATCGGGGTGTACAGCCGGATGGTGCGACGGTTGCATCAGCAGGCACGTCTCGGTGCCGCGCTGCCCTTTGCGGTGACGTTCCAGGGGCGACTGGTGGGGCAGGTCACCGTCTCCACGATCGTTCGTGGTGCGCTGAACAGCGGGCATCTCGGCTACTGGGTTGACCGCGGCTATGCCGGGCGCGGTATCACGCCGACCGCGGTGGCGCTGGTCGTGGACCACTGTTTCGCCGCGGCGGCACTGCACCGGGTGGAGGCGTACGTCCGGCCGGAGAACACGGCGAGCCGCCGGGTGGTGGAAAAACTGGGGTTCCGCGAGGAGGGGTTCCACCGGCGCTATCTGGCGATCGGTGGGGCTTACCGGGATCACATCAGCTATGCCATCACCGTGGAGGACGCCCCGGAGGGCTTACTGAACCGCTGGCGTGACACCCGCGCCTCACGTACCTGAGTGGTCGGCACCGGGTACCGGTCGCTTCTTAACTTCGGGTAGTCATATGACGACTTTCGCGTGTGATGGTGTCCACGTGAAGGATGCGGTTGTCACGGTTTGTCGGTCCGATAAGATCTTTTTGTGACGTGGAAGCGGCGTCGTCGGAGGGTTGATCGACTTCAATGGTGTCTGCCTGTATTGAGGATGTTGCCAGATGTGAACGTGGTATCGATCGCGATGGTGCGACACGCGGGCATCAGGTCGGTGACCAGACGGTATTCCCTCACTAGCGTTTCTTAGTGCCGCTGGTTGCGCGAGCCACTTCATGATCGCGCCGCTCGGGCATCCTCGCATTTCGGTGCAGCTGACAGGCGAGGTCCGGGCTGGCCGGCGTCATCGTCGATATCCGAGTCGGCAGGAAGGCAACCGTCCATGGTCAGCTCGCCCGCGCGGCAGTCTGCGCCGCCTCAGCCACGCGCGGGTGGTTGTGGGTTCGCGGCACGGTACTGTCTTCCAAACCCGCGGCCATGAGCGCGCTCATCTGGCTCGCGATCGTCGCGGTCTGGGGTTTCGTGCTAATCCCCATGTGGCTGAGGCACCATGACAGCACGTTGGAACAGCGGTCAGCCGAACGTTTCACGATGGCCATGCGAGTCCTGTCACGGCGAGGGGCGTCGCGGCCGGGTAGGGGGTCCGTGATGCGGCCAGTCGCTTCCCAACCGGGTGAGGACGCGGCCTCCGGACCGGCGCGTTCTGTCTCTTCGGCGGAAACCCGGGTGCGGGGTGTCAGGGCTTCTGCTCCCGTCACTCCTGGTTACGTCACTCCTGGTTACGTCCCGTCCGGAGAGAGAGTCGGAAGCGGCCGGCGCGCAACGCCTCCACCGCGACGGAAGGCCGACGCGGACCGGCTGGCGCTGGTTCGGCTTCGTCGCCGGCGACTCCTGGTACTGTTCACTGCCGTATCGGTGACTGCGCTGCTCGCTGGGTTGCTGAGCGGTATCTGGATCGCGTTTCACCTTCTGATGGATGTCGCGTTCATCGGCTACCTCGTGCAGCTGCGCCGGACCGCCCGGGCTGACCAACGCCTGCGTGCCTCCCGGTTGGCGCTGGACCGCCGGATCGCGGCGGAGCGGGTCGCCCGGTACGGCCATCGGACGGCTTACCCCGGTGCCGCCGACAGCGTGGCCGGGCCGTGGGCGTCCGACAGCG
>NZ_CAUVXO010000339.1:0-5587 GCF_963555865.1 Protofrankia sp. Cr1 | reverse complement strand
TGGTCGGCGCTGGAAGTCGTTCGGGGGTTGACGGATGCCAGGTGGATGCGTCGCGAGGCGGAGGAGGCCCCGGTAGCGGTGTTCTACCTGGGCTGACGACAACGACGCGAGGCGCCACCTGGCGCCGGCAGACCCTGGACGAACTTCCGGCGCCGACCACTAAGCCGGAGCGCAACCGATGGGAGCGGGGCAATTCCTCACCTTGCTCACTGTGTCTGGCGTGTTCGCGTTGCGTTGCCGAGGGCCAGCCTGCTGCGCCCGCACCCCGCACGGATGCGGGACAGCAGGAGTTGAGCCATGACGGAGCTTTCCTGCGTTGCGCCCCCGCAAAGGTTCTGCGGCCCCGGGCGGCACGCAATATGGGGACCGGGCCGACCGTGTCGGCATAGTAATCTGGGGGCCATGGATCCGACGGTGCGTAAGGTCTCGCTGACTGGTATCAAGCCGACGGGTGAGCCCCACTTGGGCAACTACATCGGTGCGATCCTGCCTGCGCTTGACCTCGCCGACGGTTACGACTCGGTGTATTTCATCGCCGACTATCACGCCTTGACCACGATCCGTGATCGGGCATTGCTTCGGCATTACACCCGTTCGGTGGCCGCGACCTGGCTCGCCGCCGGGCTCGACCCTGACCGCACCACGTTCTACCTCCAGTCGGATATACCGGAGATCTTCGAGTTGACCTGGGTGCTGTCCTGTATGTCGGCCAAGGGGTTGATGAACCGGGCGCACGCCTACAAGGCCGCGCGTGATCGCAACCGGGAGGCGGGCAAGGAGGATCTAGACGCGGGGGTGAACATGGGCCTGTTCAACTACCCGGTGCTGATGGCCGTCGACATCCTGATCATGGAGGCCGATGTGGTGCCGGTCGGCCGCGACCAGGTCCAGCACGTCGAGTACGCCGCTGATATCGCGGGGGCGTTCAACAGCGTCTATGGCGACCGGTACAGGTTCAAGGTCCCGGTGTCGGTGATCCCGCAGGATGGGTCCGCGCACACTCTGCCCGGCACGGATGGGCGGAAGATGAGCAAGTCTTACGGCAACACAATCCCGTTGTTCGCACCGGAGGCCGATCTCCGCAAGGTGATCAAGAGGATCCCAACCGACAGCGTCCCGGTTGAGGCGCCGAAAGACCCGGACTCGTCGGCGGTGTTCACCCTGCTGGAGCGCTTCGCCGAGCCGGAACTCGTCGCCGCGACCAGGGCGAGGCTGGCCGCTGGTGGGATGGGCTGGGGTGAGGTGAAGGCGCAACTGACCGAGGCTATCAACAGCCGGTTCGCACCTTTGCGGGACCGATACGACGCGTTGATGGCGCCGAGCAGCGAGTTGGATGATCTGCTCGTCCACGGTGCGGACAAGGCCCGTAAGCACACGCGGCCGGTTTTGGAGCGGATCCGCGACGCCATCGGCATCGGCTGATCCCAGGTTCAGCTATCCGAGCGCGTTGATGACCTGTTCGGCGCAGTACCACGCGGTTGTCCATTTACCGGGCAACGCAATGATCAGGTTCGCGGCCTTGCTCCAGCCTGTCGGTGGATCCCGGAGGTCGACCACGAGGTTGGAGGGATCGGCGTGGGTGTTGGCCGGCTCGCAGACAGTGCCCCAGTGCAGGCTGAGGTTGCGGTCGGAGCGGTAGATGTGACGGTGGTCGAGCGCGGTGCGGATCCGCGTGTACTCGGCCTCGTCGGTGGCGTAGGCACCATTGACGCTGGGTAGACCAATCCGGGCGTTGTCGGTGTCCGGACTGATCGCCAACAGGTCGCCGTCGAGCCAGTACGTCAGGCACGTCGGTGGTGCGGCGTTGTAGCGGCCCCACGCGATGCGGCGCCTGCGTAGGGTATGAGTGATCCCCGCGTTGTTCAACATGGTCGGGGTGTTGGCTCCGGTCGCCAGGATGACAAGGTCGGCATGGAGGTTATCTGGTCCGGCCGAGACGAGCGTGGTGTCGGGGTCGCGGTGCAGGCTCACCTCGGCGTGCTCTATCGGTGGTGCGCCGACGGCCAGGGCGAGCGCGGTCGTGCGGGTGTGCAGGATGTCGAGGTCCACGCTTAGGTCCGGGATGCGGAACGCCGCTACCGCAGGCGGGTACGCGGCAAGGGTGCCGTTGCTGCGGGGATCGACCTCTGGTGCGTCGATCCCGATCTGCCGCCACGCGGCGCGGTAGTTGTCGACGGCGTCGGTGGTCGAGAATATGGCGTAGCCGTAGGGTTTGCCGACCTGCGCGGGCAGGGCCAGGTCATGCCACCGGTCCCGGTGGCTCCAGCATGCCCGCGCGACCTCGGGCAGGACCGGGGCGTAGACCGCACCGGAGTGCAACTGCCCGAAGTTGGCCAGCGACGCGCCCGGCTGTCCGTCGCCGACGCACCGCACCCGCAGGCCACGCCGGGCCGCCGTTGCAGTGATGGCCAACCCGCACAACCCCGATCCGACAACCAGGATCTGCGTTCGCGTGTCAGGCATGGGTGGGCCTTTCTCCGCTGGAGGGGACCCTGTGACTTTGCTCTTGGATGACCGAGACCTGGTACCGGTCGGCGAACCGCTGTACCAGGTCGGCCGGCGCGAAATGGTGATCGACTCGCTGGCGGATCCGGTCCGGTGACAGACCGAGGCGGGCACGGGCGGCCTGGCGGTGGGCCTGCATGGAGTTCCGGTCGGTCAGCAGACTGTGCAGATGGGCACGCAAGACGTCCCTGACGACGGGTGGCCGCGTTCCCGCCTGCCTGACGGTCGGCGTCGGGGTCAGGTCGGGAACGTGGATCGTGAAGTGCCCGTGCAGGTCCGTGACCAAGGCTGTGGTGACGAGCCGGTCGGCCGCGTGCTCGAACGACCAGACCCGCCAGGGCGCCGCGCCGGCCCCGTCCGTGTTGGTTGACTGGCTCAGCGCTGGGAGGAGCAACGCCGCGCCGGCCAGCCCGGACCGTGCGTAGGTGATGACCTGGTGTCGCTTCGCCAGCCCGTAAGGGGTCTGGTAAAGGCCGGGCGCGAGGACGGCCGTACTACTTGCCGCGACGAGGCTGGCCAGAACTGCGCCGTTGGCGAGGCGGTCATGGAGTCGCAGGACGGTGTCGGTCACCGCGCTCACGCTGTGCCGCATCGCCTCGACGCTGCGGCGGTCGAGGACGACATCGACGACGCAGACCCGTTCGCGTCCCGACGTCCAGGTCGCGACCGTGGCGGCGAGTCGGGTCCGCTCGTCGCGAGTCGTCAGATCGACGGTGATCCACCGAGTGGTTTCGGGTGGGCCGGTGTGCCTCGTTCTCGCCACGGCGATGGGGTCGAAGCCGGCTGCGGCGAAAGCGGTCAGCAAGCGGCGGCCGAGGCGCCCCGATGCGCCAAGTACCACCACCGTGGGCGTCATGTGGCGCATCGCTTCCAGATCAAGGCGTGGCGGGAGAAGTCGTGGCAGAACTTCGCGCGGACTTCCCGCCAGGAGGAAGGCTGGTCAAGACGGTTGGCGAACGCGTCACGGGCAGCCGCTATATCGGCGGCGTCCCAGCCACTGCTCAACTCGATGGCCGAGAGCACGGCGGGCTGGCTTGCCTCATCGTCGCTCATCACGCGGTCGGTGACCTCGTCCGGGGTCATGTTGAGGTGGATGCTCGACGCCGGGATGCTCTTGGACATCTTCGGATAGCCGGCTAGTCCTTCCAGGACACGGAAGTACAGGGCGCCGAGGGTACCGTTCCAGCCGAGGCCCAGGTCCCCGGCGCCGGCCTGCCGTTGGAGTACGAGGCGGGCGAGGTCGGTGAAGTATGCCTCCTCCATGCCCGAGACCATAAGAACGTGCTCGGCGCCGTTGTCGAAGGGGCCGAGCACGTCGGCGACGGTGTAGAGGGAGTCGACGATGACGCCGACCTCGCTGCCGAGCAGGCCGTGGTCGGCGTACAGTTCCAGCAGGCTTTCGCGGTGTTGCTGGAAGTCGGCCCGCGACAGGTAGCGGGCGAGCCTGCCGGCGCGCACGAGGTTGGCGTGGTCGAGGTGGGACCGCAGGTCGGTCGCATCGCGGTCCAAGCCTAGCGCGACCAGGAACGCGAACATCTGGTCGCGGACCTGCACCAGGGTCGACCATGCGACGTTGCGGGAGTTCCACGCCCCCAGGTCCGACACAATCACGGTCATCGGCGCCTGTAGCTGGCGCTGGAGTTCCACCGCGCCGATCATGACCGACAGCGTACCGGCGGTGGGCGCGTTCGTCGGCCCGAATCCGGTGACGACCGCCATTGAGTCGCGCACGTCGGGATGCAGCACCGGAAGCGCGTCGTCGAGGTGGGTAAAACGGGTGGCGGTCGGTCCGAGGCGCTCGGTGATGGCCTCGACGGTTGGCGGATCCATCAGGGTGGCTGGCATGTTGGCTCCTTGGGTTACCGGGATTCGGACAGCTCCGTGAGGAGGCGCATGGCGCGACCGGACCGCCGGGCGTGATGCACCCGGGCGATCCCTTCGTCGGGGCGGCAGCCGGTGGCGGTCGTACCGACGATGAGGGATGCGTTCAGTTCGACGAGCCGCGTGCACGGGGTGTCCCCGGTTGCGGTGAGGGCGTCGGCGACCAGCGCTGCGTTGCCCCGGTGTGTCGGCTGGTGCGCGACGGCGCGACGCCAGTGTCTGGCTGGCTCGGGGTTCGTGTGAGTGGTGCTATCGAGTGCGCCTGCGGCGACCCGCGCCAAGCGGACGGTCCCGACGTCACTGTATTCGTCCACGGTCTCGCCGTGGGAAAGGTCGGTGGAGACGACGACGCCGGTGGCGATGTCGGGCCGGATCATCCGCAGGGCCAAGGCCGCGAGCGCCACGTCTGCGTGGGCGAGGCCAAGGACGAACCCAGATGCGCGCACGCAAACGGTCGCTACCGGCATGAAAAAGCTCGCGGGGCTGATGGAGTCGAAGACACCGTCGTATCGGGCGGCGTAGTGCGGGCAGAACACCGGGTAGGCGACGAAGGCGATGTTGCGTCGTTGTAGGGCCTGCTGGATGGCGGCGGGGCGGGCGACCGGGGTGACGCCGAGGATATCGAGGATGTCCGCAGCGCCGGACACCGCGGACACCGACCGCGAGATCCCCTTGACCACGGGTGTGCCGGCTGCCGCCGCGAGGATCGCCGCTGCGGTACTGACGTTGAAGGTCTTGAACTGTTCCTTGCCGCTGCCGGCGACCACAACGGTGGTGTCGGGCACGGTGACCGGCTCCGCCGCGTACTGGGCGAGTACCGGGTCGAACTCGTTGATCGCGGTCCACCAGTCGCTCAGGTCCGTGGGGCGGAGACGCCCGCCCTTCACAAGATCGGCGCACCATCGACGCCATCGCTCGTCCGACGCCGCTGACCGGTCTCGCAGGAACGACCGGAGCAGCTCTCGGGGGTGACCGGGCGCCACGT
This sequence comes from Protofrankia sp. Cr1, assembly GCF_963555865.1. NCBI lineage: Bacteria > Bacillati > Actinomycetota > Actinomycetes > Frankiales > Frankiaceae > Protofrankia > Protofrankia sp. Cr1. The sequence continues at coordinate 216 of NZ_CAUVXO010000339.1, read as the reverse complement.
CGGGGGACGGCGCGATGACGTCGGCCGATTTGATGCTTTCCATTTATCTTAGGTATAGGTAACTGTTCAGCTGGGATGGCTGGTTGCTGGTAACTGTTCGGTGATGCCGTGGAGGGCACGCGGAGAGCCCGGCCGGTGGTTTGGAGACCCCGAGGCAAGTGAGCACAAGCCGCCCGAGGCCCCCGTCACGCCGGGCTCAGGCCTTGAATCGGACGG
>NZ_CAUVXO010000338.1:0-5603 GCF_963555865.1 Protofrankia sp. Cr1 | reverse complement strand
GAATAGGACTGCGACGATCGGAGTGGGATTTTGATAGACCAAGAGGTCGACGTACTGGCGATCGGAGCCGGACCGGCAAACCTGGCGTTGGCGATCGGCATCGAGGAGTCCGGTGTACGGGAGCTGGCCGAGAACACCCTGTTGCTGGAGCAGTATCCCGACGTCAAATGGCAGCGGAACCTGCTGCTGCCGTGGGCGCGCAGCCAGGTGTCATTCCTGAAGGACCTGGTGACTCTGCGCAACCCCAGGAGTCGGTTCACCTTCCTGAGCTTTCTGCACGAGCAGGGCCGTCTGGACGAGTTCGTGAACCTGGGCACGTTCAACCCGTTCCGCTGGGAACTGTCCGGCTATCAGCAATGGGTCGCGGACTCCCTGGAGCATGTCCGCGTCCGCTACGGCGCCCGCGCCGAGCGGGTCGAACCCAGGCGGGGCGGCGACGGCACGGTCCTCGGGTGGACGGTCACCCTCGCCGGCGGCAGCACCGTCCGTTGCCGCGACCTGGTCATCGGCACCGGCCGCGACCCGTACGTCCCCGACGTCTTCCGCGAGCTGCCTGCCGACCGGGTGATCCACAGCACCGGGTACTCCACGCGGATCGCGCAACTGCCGACTGATCGTCCACTGCGGGCCGTGGTGGTTGGCGGTGCACAGAGCGCGGCGGAGATGTTCATGGCGTTGCACAAGGACCTTCCGCTGAGCCAGCCGACCCTCCTGGTGCGCTCGGTCGGCCTGCAGAATTACCAGACCAGCAAGTTCGTCAACGAGCTGTTCTTCCCCTCCTTCGTGGACGAGTTCTTCGACAGCGGCCATGAGACCCGCGCGGAGATCCTCGACGAAATGCATCTGACCAACTACGCCGGGTTGGCTGCGCCCTTCGTCGACGAGCTGTACTCGATGCTCTACCAGCAGAAGATGCTGGGCCGCCGGCGATCCGTCGTGCGAGCCATGATTGAGGTCGTCGGCGCCCGCGTCGACGGCGACGAGGTGGCCCTGGACCTGCGGGACCGTAGGAGCGGCAAGATCGAGTCGCTGCGCGCTGACCTGGTGCTGCTCGGGACCGGATACGAACCGGGAATGCCCGCGCTGGTGCGGGATCTCGCACAGCGGCTGGGGCTGGATGACATCGCGGTCAGCAGGCGCTACCGCGTCGACCTGGACGATTCGGCGTGGGGCGCGGTGTACCTGCAGGGCGTCAACGAACAGACCCATGGCATTTCGGACTCGTTGATCAGCGTGCTCGCCCACCGCTCCCAGGACATCATCGCCGACCTGCTCGACCGGCGCGCGGCGCCGGTGGCGTGGAGCGCGTGATGGAGATCCGCAGGTTGGACCGAGCGAATCTGACCCGTGCCTACGGTCTGGACTCGGCACGGCTGTTGCCCTGGCCTGTGCTGAACGCGCCGTTCGAAGGCGCCTGGTGCGTGCTGCGGCCAGGCGACGTGTCGACCGCGCACACTCACCACGAGCACGAGATCTTCATCGCCATGAGGGGTCGCTCGACCCTGGTGGTCGACGACGAGAGGCATGAGTTCACCGAAGGCGACATCGCGCATCTGCCCCCCGAATGCATCCATCAGGTGGTCAATGACGATGCCGAGGACTTCGAGTACTACGGCATCTGGTGGGACAGCGCCATGTCGGTGAAATTCATCGGGTCGCTCGAGGGCCAAAGGCGATGCGATCGTGGTTCTGTCGCATCGCCGGAGGCCGAACTCTCCGGGTCGCTCGAGGGCCAAAGGCGATGCGATCGTGGTTCTGGCGCATCGCCGGAGGCCGAAGTCCCCAGGTCGCTCGAGGGGCAAGTACCGTGACCGGGCGGGTGGTGGTGATCTCGCCCGCGCCCACCGCAAACGGCGACCTGCATCTGGGTCACCTGGCAGGTCCGTTCCTGGCGGCCGATGTGTACACCCGGTACAGCCGCGCGGTAGGCCGCGAGGCGCTGCTGGGCACCGGCGTCCAGGACACCCCGACCTACGTGGTGACCACGGCCCACCGGCTGGGCACGACACCGGCGGAGCTGGTGGCCCGCTCGACGCGGGACGTGCGGGCGACCCTGGCGGCCATGGGCATCGCGGTCGACGGGTTCACCGGGGTCGAGGAACGGTTCATCAAGGTGGTCCGGGGCTTCATGGAGCGGCTGCACGCCGCCGGTAAGTTCCGACTCGAGACGATGATGTTCCCGTACTCGCCGCGCACCGGACAGTACCTGGTGGATGGGTACGTGCGTGGCGGTTGCCCGATCTGTCTGGCCGACGGATGCGCCGGGCTCTGCGAGAGTTGTGCCCATCCGATCGCCGCGGGCGACCTCATCAACCCGCGATCAACCATGTACCCCGACGATCCGGTGCAGTTGCGTGCGGCGCAGGTCCTGGTGCTGCCCATGGAGGAGTACCGGGGTAAAATACGCGACCACTTCGCCGACCAATGCTCGATGATGCGTCCGCACATGGCGCAGGCGGTCGCGGACATGGTGTCCCGGCCGTTGCCGGACTTTCCGGTAACCTATCCGATCTCCTGGGGTATCCCCGCGCCCTTTCCCGAGGTCGCCGGGCAGGTGATCAACCCGAATGCCGAGCCGATGGCCTGGAGCATGTACTGCTCCGCACTGTCCGCCGAGCGCCGAGGCGCGGTGCTGGCCGGCGACGACGAACTGTGGCTGACCGGGGCCGGCTCGTCGGTGGTCTATTTCCTCGGCTTCGACAACATCTACCCGTTCGCGATCGCCGGGACCGCGATGCTGCTGGCGCACGACGGTCGCTACGACCTGCCGGCACGTTTCCTCACCAACGAGTTCTACGAGTTGGACAATGCAAAGTTCTCCACCAGCCGCGGTCATGCGGTGTGGGGCCGGGAGCTGGCGGCCGAGGTGCCCCGGGACCTGATCCGGTTCCATCTGGCCGCGACCAGCCCGGAATTCCAACGCACCGATTTCAGCCGCGAGGCGTTGGTCCGGGTCACCCGGTCGCGTCTTGTCGAGCCGTGGAACCGGGTGGCGGCCAGGGTGGACGAGTGGGTCGACCGGGGGCCGCTGGCGGTGTCGCAGCGGTCCAGGGCATCGGCCGCCCGCATCATCGAACGCGTCACCGGCTCCTACGAGCTTTCCCGGTTCAGCCTCAACCGGGCGGCCGAGACGCTCGCCGAGCAGCTGTCCCGGTTGGACCGGTGGGCGCCGGGCCCGGCGGACAGCGGTGATTTCTGCCACGAGGTTGACATGCTCCTGCGCTGTGCGGCGCCCATCCTGATCGACCTGGCCCGGCAGGCGTTACCCGACACCTTGATCCCAATCGCCGGCCCGGCGGCCACCGAGATCGCGCCCAGGCGCATGCCCCGGCTGCGCGAACGGGCGCAGTGAGATGCCAGCCGATGCCCGGCACGTCCTCATCGTCGGAGCGGGTGTCACCGGCCTGCTGACCGCGATCCGGTGTGCACTGGCAGGCCATCGGGTGACCGTGCTGGATCGGGGTGCCGTCCCCAATCCGATGTCCAGTTCGTTCGATCAGCACCGGACGATCCGGGCACTCGACCCCGGTGATCGGGCCGCCACCCACCGGGTCGCGATGGCTCACCGTCTGTGGCTGGAGTTGGAGGCGCTGCTGGGTACCAGACTCTACCGCCGCGTCGGCGTGGTGACCGCCTGGCCCGCCGGTGAGGTCGACGCGGTGGCCGCGATCGGTGCCGAGGTCGGTCTGTCGGTCGAGCTCGTCGAGCCGGACACGTTGCCGCATATGAGGTTCCCCGCCGGCTGGACGGGAGTGCTGGAGCACGACGCCGGCGTGCTGCTCGCCGACCGGGTCCTGACACTCGCGGCACGATGGCTGGACGCGCATGCCCTGGTGACGGTGCGACCGCGGCGGGAGATTGTCGCGGTCGACGCGGACGCGGGGCAGGTCGTCCTGGCCGACGGTGAGCGGATGGGCGCCGACCTGATCCTCATCGCCGCGGGGCCGTGGTCGCGGGAGCTGGTCGACCTGCCGATGGTGCTGCACCGCCAGGCCATGGTGTATCTGCGGCCACCCGAGGAGCTGGCTCGCTGGTGGGAGGACGCGCCCAGTGCTGGGCGTATCGGCACCGACGGCCGGTCCTGGTTGCTGCCTCCGGGCGACGGAACGTTGCTGAAGGTCAGCTCCAGCGCGTTGTGTCGGGAGGTCGACTCGGTGGCCGACCGCGCGAGCCGGCCCGATCCGGCCGGGACCAGCTGGGTCGATCAGGTGGTGGCGTCGATCCTGACCGACCCGGACCGCTACCCCGTGCACGGGGTCAAGGAGTGCCACTACCTGGTCGACGCCGAGACGGGCGGGGCGAGCCTGGTCCGCCTCGGCCCGGTGGTGTGGGCACGCGCGGCCAGCGGGGGCGACGGGTTCCGCACCGCGCCCCTGATCGCCGCTCAGATTGCCGAGACCGTCATGAGGTCATCGCCGAACTGGAGGGAATACGCATGAACAGTTCCAAGAACGTGCTGTTGGTGATCGGCAGCGGGCTCAAGCTCTACCGCGAGTACCTGGTCAGCTCGGCCGCCGCACGGGCGCGACGGGCCGGACTCGACCTGGTTCTGATCAACAACCTCAAGCCCACCTGGCAGCACGACTACTTCGACGAGATCACTGTGATCAACGTATTCGACCACGAGCTGCTGGCCGGGACGGCCCGCGAGGTGGCGGCCAGACACACGGTGGTCGGGGTGCTGTGCTGGGACGAGCCGTTGGTGATGTCCGCGGCCAAGATCGCCGCCGAGTTCGGCGTACCCGGCCTCAGTATTCCCGGCGTCCACGGCTGCCGGGACAAGCACAACACGCGTTCCCGGCTCACCGCCGCGGGTCTGCTGCAGCCGGGATTCGAGATGGCGGCCACGGCTGGGCAGGCCCGCGCGGCGGCGGAGCGGATCGGCTACCCGGTCGTGGTCAAGCCGCGCGCTCTCGGCGCCAGCATGGGCGTCGTTTTCGCCGCCGACGAGGTTGAGCTGGACGCCGCCTTCGCCGTCGCATCGGACGCGAGCCTGGTCGGCGACGAGTCCTACCGTGGTGGTGCCATCGTCGAGGGCTACGCCGTGGGGCCCGAGATCAGCGTCGACGCAGCCGTGCACAAAGGCGAATACCTGCCGATGTTCGTGGCCCGCAAGCGCACCGGCGGGCACCCCTATTTCGAGGAGATCGGCCACGTCGTCGACGCGGGCGACCCACTCCTGGGCGACACCGTGCTGATGGACACCCTGGCGCGGGCGCACCGGGTGCTTGAGATCGAGGATGGTATCACCCACGCCGAGGTGCGGCTGACCGAGCGGGGGCCGTTGATCATTGAGATCAACGGCCGGCTCGGCGGCGACCTGATCCCGTTTCTCGGCCGGACCGCCACGGGCATCGACCCGGGTGAGGTGCTCGTCGACGTCGCCATCGGGCAGCGGCCGGACATCGCCGCGACCCGGCGAACCGTCGCGGGAATCCGGTTCGGGTATCCGGAGCGGGACTGCCTGGTGCGCTCGGTCCGGGTGCCCGATGCCGCGCCCGGACTGGTCATCGCGTCCCGGATGGTCGAACCCGGTACCGCGCTGCGGCTGCCGCCGGGTGGCTACATCGCCCGTCCCTCCTTCGTGGTGTTCCAGGCCGACG
>NZ_CAUVXO010000337.1:0-5611 GCF_963555865.1 Protofrankia sp. Cr1 | reverse complement strand
ACCGTTATATTGACAGACCCGATCGTCGCCGCACTCACCGACGTCGCCGCAGGCGTGTACGGCCTCCCGGCCGGCGCCCAAAACCAGCACATCGACACCGTCGCCGGGAACCACCGCTTGGACCGCGACGTCCTACGCGACCTGGCCCGCGACATCGGGACCGTCGTCGCCCGTTCCACCCGCCGGCGGTCCGACCCGACCGCTACGGGCCGACCCAGCTACAACGCGCTGGCCGGCGCGAACCTGACGCTGGCCGTGGAAACCCACCTCGCCCGCGCCACGCTGGCCGACCTTGCGCACTACAGCACCCCCGACATGCCGCGGCTGTGGATCCTGGCCAACGGGCTTGTCCACGCCGTCCCTCCCGGTGACCTGCTCACCGTTCCCGCCACCTCCCATGGCCCGCTCGCCCGCCGCATCCTGCCCACCCACGACGACCTGGTCGGGTGGAAAGGCGTCAGCGACGCTGTCGGGCACTTGGACGCGATCCTCGTCACCGCGCAGACCGGACGGGCCTGGATCGATCGCGGCATGGTCACCAGCCGGGAGGCGGTCGGCCGGGCGATCGGCATCATCGACCTGACCCAGCCAGCCGTCTCCTACGAACTCGCCGCCGCCGGCCCCCACACCCTCGCCGCCGGCGACATCCGCGACGCCGTCCGCGGCCTGCCCGTCCCCGCCTCGGTGACCGACCTGTCGGACCAGGCGCTCAAGGCGGCCTGCGACCGCGCGGGCTGGCTGCTCGGCACCGCCGACGAACATACCCAGCAGATCATCGTTAACCGCGCCATCCGCGCCGGGCTCACCGACGACATCCGCACCCGCCTCGCCGCCGGCGACACCACCGCGCTGGCGACGGCGCTGCGTACCAGCGCACCCGCCGACGACTACCTCGACAAGGCGGCCTGGCCGAACAGCCTCTACCCGGCCGATCACGCCCAGATCACCGCCTATCTCGGCGCCGCTTCCCGCCACGCCCTCTGGCATTTCGCCGGCGCCCGGCTCCCCGACCCGCCCGGTCGCGCCGAGGCCATCGCCGCCCGTTTCCCCGATCAGGCGCTGCGCCGCCAGCTGGTCACGACGGCCGATCAGCTCCGCCCCGATCCACCCCGACCAGCCGATGCCGCTGGTCCCGAGGGTCCCGACCTCGACTTCGACCTGTGACTTTGGAAGCGACGAGACGCCATGGAACCGTTGTCCATCGCCGAGGTGCTGGCCCTCCCTGCCACCGTCAGCCTCATGACCGCCGCCCGCGCTCTCGGCTGCGGACGCAACCTCGCCTACGAGCTCGCCAGCGCCGGCACTTTCCCCTGCCCCGTCCACCGGGTCGGTCGCGTCTACCGCGTCCGAACCGCCGACATCCTCCGCGCCCTCAACATCAACGAGCCGACGGACCAGGCGCCGGGCCGCGGCGTCGGACGCGGCCCCGAAGCGACGCGGCGCACGGACTCCTCCACCACCGCCTGCTCCAGCTCGGCGCCCGTCCACCTACCGGTACCGCAGGTCCGGCTCCACCGGGGGTGTGAACAACGGGCTTCGCCGCGGACCACAGCGGGAAGCCCTCGGACCTCTCCCGGGAGACGTCATGACCGTGACGCCCCTCCGGAACCGGCAACGGGAACTCCGGCGCCGTACTGGGGTATACGCGCTGCCCGACGCCAGTAAGGAGCCGAACAAAAGGACGCTGGTGGGCGCCGTGCCCGACGCTCGATCACAACCCAAGACCGTACACGGCCGGGCTTCGCCCGACTTCCTTCCGTTGGCAGATTGGCGAGCTGACGACGGTAGTTGGTTTCGTTTCCTGTCCAGCCGCTACCGGCGGCAACGGTCGGACGACTCTCTCGCTGCTGTCGTAGGCGGCACTGAAAGGCAGGTTAGCGATGAGCTGGCAGGAAGTCGCGACCCAGCTGATGAAGCGGCACGACACCGACCCTACGAGGGTCCGGACCCTATTGGAGCACGCCGCGGTCGGGTTGCTCGCACGACCGGCGGCTGATACTCCGGCCGGTCAATCCGCCTTGCTGGTGGTGGACCAGGCCATCGCCGAACTCGATGGCCTCGGGATAAAGGCACCCCGGCCGGAACTCGCTGCTTCTGACCGAGTCCATGTAGAGGATGTTTCTGCGCTGCTGGCCCGTGCCGTGAGGATGCTGCCCGCTTGCGCTGGGGACGTCGACGCCGTTCTCACCTACGCCCGCACGAGTGTGTTCGTCCGGGAAGCCCTCGACCTCCTCAACGATATCTGACCCGCTGACCTACGGATCCTTGCGGGACTCCGCAGCCCGGCTGGCCGCGCAGGCGGTATTCCACCTGAGCAGCCGGCCGGCAGCGGGCCACGACGTCGCCGGGCAGGCCGCCGGGATCGGCCTGCTTCTCACTGTCGCCCATCGCCATGCCCGCTTCCTCGCCCGGCCCTTCCCCGCCGACCTTCCGCCACGAAGATTCGCCGACCACCTCACCCGAGTCGCACCGGCCGCCCGCGAACTGCTTGCCGACGCCCGCTCCGGACCGTCCGATCTGTGGCGACAGGCAGCCGACACACTCGCCGTAGCCCACGACCTCCTCGCCGCCCAAGTGGGCCCATCGGGCGAGCCCCGCGGCCCGGACGCCCCCGCCCTCACGCTTCCCGCCGCGGTCAACGCCGCCACAGCACGCCTGGCAGGTATCACCCTGACCGCGGCCGTCAGCGCCAACAATCTCGCCAACAGGATCATTCGGTCGGCAGCGGCCGCCGACCTGGGCCCGACGACGACCGCATCGGCCGGTGCGGCGCGCACCGCCGATGCATTGCTGGAACTGGGCGGTCTTGTGACGGTCTGCCACATACATCATCAGGAGTTTTCAGCCGGCACGATGCTCGCTCTCAACGACGTCACGCCGCTGCTCGGCGACGCCGCTTCTTCCCCGCTGGAACGCGCGCTCGAACATCTCCGGCTCGAGGCCTACCAGATGAGCCACCCCGACGCGGCCGTCAGCCACCATGCGCTCATCACCCTCGCCGATCTCAGCGCGAAGATCGCAGGTAGGGCACAGACCCTGGCCAGCCTGACCACCCGCCTCGGCCGCGCCGACAACCCGATCGACCACCACCGCCTGGCCGCCAACGCCGCGCAAGCCACCGCCGCGTACCAGAACCTTTCACGGCACCTACGGGTCCTGGACTCCACCGGCTCCCAGGGCCAGCCCGTCCGCCATGCCGCGTACGACGTGGCCCGCTGGCTCGAGACTGCGACCGCCCCCGCCCTGCACGGGGATCTGAGGTCCCTGCCCAACGCCGTTGCCGCGATCCGCCGCGCCGTGCTGATTCTCCCCGACTTGGCCTCGACCGGACTTCTCACCGCGGACAGCATGACTGGCAAGAACCTGCTACACCGGCGGACCGCGACCGGCCACTTCGCGCCGATCGGGACAGAGACCAGCACGGCGCTGCGACGTGGCTACACGACGGCTCTCGACAGCTCCCGGCTTACCCTTGCCTCATACCTCGCTCTCGACAGCTCCCAGCCCTTGCCCGGGCGAGCTGAATACCTCACCCGATACCGTCCCGTGCGAACTCTCCCGACAACGTCCGTCGCGTCGCCCCCACAAAATCCAACCCCCGCCTCCAGGGAAGCGGTGCGCCTCGAGTCGCTCCCCAACGGCACTCGCATCCACGATCCGTATCACGGCGTCTTGGAGGTCCCGAGCGCGACGTTCGCCGCGGCGCTCACCCAACCGTCGGAAACGCTTCGCAACATCCTCCGAATCCGCGTCGGCTCCCATCTCACCGGCGACGAATCCCTCATCACCCTCGCCGCCCTCACCGCCGCCCGCGCACCTGACACGCTCGTCGGCCTGCCCGTACCACCGACAGGGCCAGTCGCGCACTCCGTTCCGTCCGGAGCACCCAAACCGCCATCCGAGCCGACTCCGACCCCTCCGCTACAACTGGATCTGGGCCCCTGAGCAGCGGACCGGCTTTCCGTCGTTGGTCGTCACCTGGCTCGGCGGAGTTCCGCCCGATCCGCGATCACGTGGGCCAACGGCAGGACTCCGAGGACAGGTCGGGCCGCACCGTGCGAATGAAGCGGCGACGGGGACAGTAAGAGAACGGTGACTTATAGTGTTCACGCAGTGCGATGAAGGGATAGCCGATGGCGGTGAGGCCGCGTGGCGTGGAGTTGCTGCCGTCGACCGGTGAAGCGTCAGGGCTCTCGGTGCGAGAGCTGGCCGCCCGCTACGGTGTAGCGCCCAGCACAGTCAGCAATGCGATCCTGCGGGGGACCCGGGCAAGCCGCCCGGCACCCGACCCGTTGTACATCAACCCGGCGACCGGCGCTCGCCACTACCATCCCGCGGCATTCGACCGGTGGTGGCAAGACCGGCCAGCCAGCCGCTGGCCACGTCCGCAGAACCCAGGATACCTGCACACTCGGCGCCGCGTCGTCGACGTGCTCGGCGATCTGGACGACTGGCAATCCGCCGAGTCATGAACCCGACAACGGGTTGCGTCGATAACGTTGGGTGGGGGTGCAAATGCGACTACTGCTCGCAGCATGTTTACGCATGTCGACACAGTACGGTTATTGCAAACCTTATCTCCACCATCTCGCTACCGGCCAGTCTGGAACGAGATCAGCTCCATCCCAGCGTGTCGGCTGGTAAACTCTTATCGCCCTTCCGCCGCGAACGTTCACGACCTCGACCGGCTCGTCCTCGCCCAAGGCTGGGGGTGCCAGTGGCACCCGTAGCTTTTCCGCTGTCCGCCGGGATGGCTGATCAAAAACCCAGCGTACCGAGTTGGCAATGATCTCACGGTTCAGGTCGAGCGTCTCAGCGTGGTCGAGTTCTGTTACGGCGGTTGGTGGTGGCATCCGGTCAGGTCGAAACATTGCCAGCACGGCACTTGGGGTGAGTGGAAGGATGACGACTCCGGCGTCGGCCAAATGCCCGCGTCGGCCGCGAGGCTGCCCGGGGCCACCGATAACCACCACCGGTTCGTCGCAGGTCACGAGGATTGGTGGCGTCCTATAGACGACCCACTCGCGCGAGGCGAAGTATCTGCCGACACCGTCCGCGGCCCGCATGGAGAGATCAATCAAAGAGGGCTCTTGGGGCATCAAGATGAGCGTTCCATCTTCAACGGCGTCGGCGACGCGCTCGACCGATCTGACCTCGTCGGCAGTAGGAATGATTGCGCCATGGAGACTCTCGCGCATCTCGTGTGCGATGATGCCAGAATTGAGCTGAGACAGGCGTTGTGCAAGCCGTCGTTGCTGTTCGCGAAAACTGCGACCTCGGGTGAACTGGAACGAGAGGTACCAGAAGAACCAGGCCATCAGCTCCGGATCAATCTCGTCAGGGGACCGCGCGAGTAGCTCATCTATCGCAGTCTTCCCATGGCCTTCAACGTCGCTTAGGAGTGTCTCAAACAGGAGCGGTGGGATCTCGGCTGCGTCGATGTCTTCCGATTCGAGCCGGTAGTAGTCGGTTTCGCGGGCAACCGCGGTGGGTGCTGCAACGTACGTGTGTTGTGTGTCCGGCTCCGTCACACGCACTTTGTCAGCCTCAACCCAGCGATCAAGGTACGAACGGGGCACGAGGTGGTGCTTGCGTGCCGGCGAGCCTTGCC
>NZ_CAUVXO010000336.1:3679-6277 GCF_963555865.1 Protofrankia sp. Cr1 | reverse complement strand
GGTGGCCACCACGTGGAACACCGTCGATCCGGGAAGGTCAGCGAGCAGTAGGCTGGCCGCATCCGCGTCGAGAAGCGCTCGGGAGACCTCGGCGACCGTCGACCCGGCCGCATCCAGGTGATCGGGATACCAGAACTGGTCCAGCACGCCCAGCGCCCCGGTCACCTCCGCCAGCATCCGGTTGGCTCGGCGGGCCTCCAGTAATTGCATGACCTGGTGTCCCAGGGCGGCGAGCGACTCGCGTTGGCCGGGGGTGAGAGCACGAGGAATACGGTCCACCGCCACGACGTGCCCGATCACCTTGCGATCAGGGGTGGTGATCGGCGCACCGGCGTAGAAACGGAATGACCGGCGCGGCCCGATCCTGGCCAGGCGCATGAAGCGGGGGTCCGCGGCCATGTCCGCAATCTCGAAGACCCCGGTTTCGGCGAGCGCCCACTGACTGACCGACACATCGCGCGGTCGTTCGGCCACCGTCGAGCCATGGCAGGCCTTGAACCATTCCCGATCGGTGTCCAGGAACGCGACGAGTCCCACCGGGGTGTCGCACAGGCGGGCCGCCAGCGCGGCGATCTCGTCGAATTCAGGCTCGCTGTCGGAATCGAGGATCTCGTACCGGCGCAGCGCGGCGATCCGGGCGGGTTCGTCAGCCGGCCTGACAACAGCCGGTCCGGCCATGACCAGTTCCGGCGGGCACGGCCGCGCCACCCGATCAGGGCCCGCCACCCGATCAGGGCCCGCCACCCGATCAGGGCCCGCCACCGAATCGGCCTGCACCGTCGCGGCGGGCCCGGGAACGGCCGCGACGACCGCGCAGGCCTGCGCGGTCAGCAGCGCCAGCAGCTCGGGCGAGGGAGGCAGCGGCCGCGAGATCGCCTCCCCCTGGAGAAGATCGCATCCGAGCTCCATCAGCATCCGCAGGGCCCGGGCATCCTCGACGCCCTCGCCGACGACCCGTAGCCCCAGGCGATGGCCGAGCTCCAGGACGGTACGGACGATCGCGACGTCGGGCAGGCTGCCGTGCGCGTCGGAGACGAACCCCCGGTCGATCTTCACCTCGTCGAACGGCAGCGCTTTGAGGATCTCCATCGAGCTGTAACCCGTTCCGAAGTCGTCCAACGACAACGTCACCCCACGGGTGCGCAGTTCCCGCAGCATCGCCGCGGCCCGGGCCGGCTGGGTGACCAGCGCACTCTCGGTGATTTCCAACGTCAGGACGTCTGCGGGCAGGCCGTGCACGGACAGCGTGTCCGAAACCAGGTTGGGCAGATCGTCGCGGACGAGCATCCGCGCCGAGAGGTTCACCGACACCGGTACGTGGTGGCCGGCCGACGCCCAGTCGGCGCACTGGCGCAGCGCCTCGTTGAGCACCCACTCGGTCACATCGATGATCAGAGTGGACCGTTCCGCCATCGGCAGGAAGGCTCCGGGGGCCAGCAGACCGCGATCGGGGTGCGCCCAGCGCAGCAGTGCCTCTACACCGGCGATGCGCCCGGTATGGGCGGACTGCAGCGGCTGGTAGTGCAGGACCAGTTCGCCACCGGCGACGGCGGCGCGCAGCTGCGCGTGCAGGGCGAGTTCCCACGGCCGGACGCCGGCCATGCCCGGGTCCCACACACCGGCCCGTTCGCCGTCCCGTTTGGCCGCGTGCAGCGCCGCGTCCGCCGCCGGCAGGAGGGCGTCGAGGCTCGCGCCGTGCAGCGGGGCGACCGCGACACCGGCGCTGGCCTCGACCTCGACCTCGACGCCGTCGATCCGGAACGGACCGAGGATCTGACTGATCACCATTCGGCCGATGGCGCGCATCTGATCGCGTGCGGCCTCGGGCTCGTCGGGCAGCTCAACCCCACACATGACGACCGCGAACTCATCGCTGCCGATGCGGCCGGTGAACGCAGGGTCCACGGGTACGCTGTGCAACTGCATCGCGATGGCCTGCAGCAGCCGGTCGCCGGCGTCATGACCAAGAGCGTCGTTGACCTCGCGGAACCGGTTGATGTCAAGGAGCACCAGCACGGCGTGGCGACCGGCGGCGATCGCCGCGGCGATCGCGGGCTGGGCCACCCGGGCCAGGCCGGCCCGGTTCGCCAGCCCCGTCAGCGGATCCCGGTCCACCAGCAGCTGGCTCCAGCGGCCGAACCCGTACACAACCAGAGTCGTCCCGCTGACGGTGAAGACGGTCATCACGACCGCGGGCATCGCGACACCGAGATCGCCTTCGATCGCGAAGCCGGCCACGGCCCCCGCGCTGATGAGCGCGGCATGGACAAGGGCCACCCACAGTCTGTGAACCATCGCGCCATAGGCGGCGATCCAGGCGTACCAGAGCAGATAGAGGTCGGCGTCCCTGCCGGAATCACTGTCACACAGCGCAATCGTGACCGCGAGGACCGAGGAGAGCACCAGGATGTGGTGAGCCATCGGCCGGATGCGTCGCAACAGCAGCGCGGCAACCAGGTTGGCGATGCTTATCGCCACGGCGAGCCAGGTCCCCAGCTGGTTCTGCCCCGGCGACCAGGGCAGCAGCGCGAGGACGGAGAAGGCGAAGACTCCCCCGACGGAAAGTATGACCAGAAATCGCCGTCGATCCGTGAAGGA
>NZ_CAUVXO010000336.1:0-3012 GCF_963555865.1 Protofrankia sp. Cr1 | reverse complement strand
CGCGAGGGCGACGCGAGGTCAGTGGGCGGCGTCGTCCCAGGTCAGGCCGCAACCAACACTGACGTCGAGAGGAACCGACATCTGGTATGCCGCTCCCATCTCGGTCCGTACCAGCGCCTCGACCTCGGCGCGCTCACCCGCAGCGATCTCCAGCACAAGCTCGTCATGGACCTGGAGCAACAGCCGGGACCGCAGTCTGCGCTCCCGCAGCGCCCGATCGACGCCCAACATGGCGATCTTTATGATGTCCGCCGCGGACCCCTGGATGGGAGCGTTGAGCGCCATTCGCTCGGCCATCTGGCGACGCTGCGCATTGTCACTGGTAAGATCGGGAAGGTAACGGCGCCGTCCGAGGATCGTCTCCGTGTAACCATCGGCACGGGCCTGTTCGACCACCCCGCGCAGGAAGTCCCGTACCCCGCCGAACCGGGCGAAGTACGCCTCCATCTGCGCACGGGCCTCTTCCGGATGGATGCCAAGCTGGCCGGCGAGCCCGAAGGCGGAGAGCCCGTAGGCCAGCCCGTAGGACATGGCCTTGATCCGGCGGCGCAGCTCGGGATCAACCGCGTCCACCGGCAGACCGAATGCCTGGGCTGCCACGTAGGTGTGCAGGTCCTCGCCGGAGGCGAATGCCTCGATCAGTCCCTCGTCGCCGGACAGATGCGCCATGATGCGCATTTCAATCTGGGAGTAGTCGGCCGTGAGCAGGGTCTCGTACCCCGTGCCGACGACGAACGCCCGGCGGATCTGGCGGCCCTGCGCCGTGCGTATCGGGATGTTCTGCAGGTTCGGGTCGGTCGAGGACAACCGGCCGGTCGCCGCGATCATCTGGTTGAACGTCGTGTGGATGCGGCCGGCATCGTCGATCATCGGTATGAGCGAGTCGACCACCGTACGCAGCCGGGCAACGTCACGATGGCGCAACAGCACCGCCAGGAGCGGATGGTCGGCCTGAGTGGCGAGCCAGGCCAGCGCGTCCGCGTCGGTGGTGTAGCCAGTCTTGATCTTCTTGGTTTTGGGCAGGCCCAGCTCGTCGAACAGGATGGCCTGCAGCTGCTTGGGTGAGCTGAGGTTGAACGGCCGCCCGACGATCTCATGCGCCTGCGCGGACACCGCGGCGACCTCGGCACCGTAGTGCTTCTGGAGCTCGAGCAGATGATCGGTGTCGGCGGCGATGCCGGCCCGCTCCATCACGGCCAGCACGCCGACGAGTGGAAGCTCCACGTCGCGCAGGAGCGCGGTGGCACCGCGGCGGTCCAGGTCCGCGTCGAGCGCGTCGGCGAGCTCGAGGCAGGCCCGTGCCCGCACGACGTCCGCACCGGCCGCGTCCGCCTCGTCCGATCCGTCGATCGTCAGCTGTCCGGTGTCGGATCCTTCCGTGCGCAGGTCGCGCCGCAGGTAACGCAGGACGAGATCGGCCAGGTCGAAGGTGCGCTGACCGGGCAGCGCCAGGTAGGCCGCGAGCGCGGTGTCACTGGTCACACCCTCCAGTGACAGGCCACGGACGGCAAGCGCCAACAGGGGGCCTTTGACGTCATGAGCCGCCTTGGGCTGACCAGGGTCGGCCAGCCACTGCGCCAGCGCCTTGTCATCGTCGCCGGTGAGCCCGGCCGGGTCGATCCACGCACCGGGACCGCCGGGGGTGGCCAGCGCGAGCGCCGTGACGACGCCGGTACCCCGACCCCAGGTGCCACGGACGTGCAGGCCGACGCGCTGCCCGCCACGGGCATGGTCGGTCAGCCATTGGGAAACCTCGCCGGGCCCCAGGATGCGCGTGCTCACCTCGAAACCCTCGTCGGCCTCGGGTTCGACCGTGGCCAGCGCCGTGTACAGCCGCTCCCGCAACGTCCGGAACTGCAAGGTGTCGAAGAGCTGGTGGACAGCTTCGCGGTCCCACGGGCGCAGCCGAAGATCAACGGGGGTGACGTCCAACGGCACGTCCCGGGCGAGCTCGGTCAGGGCCCGGTTGCGGATCACGCTGGCCAGATGGGCGCGCAGCGACGTACCCGTCTTCCCGCCGAGTTCGTCCACCCGGTCGACGAGCTCGGCCAACGACCCGAACTGCTGGATCCACTTGGTGGCGGTCTTCTCCCCCACCCCGGGCACCGACGGCAGGTTGTCCGAGGGGTCACCGCGCAGCGCGGCGAAGTCCGGGTACTGCACCGGGGTGAGACCGTACTTCGCCTCGACCTCCGCCGGCGTGAACCTGGTCATGTCACTGATGCCGCGCCGGGTCATCAGCACCGTCACCTCGTCGGTGACGAGCTGCAACGCGTCCCGGTCACCGGTGACGATCAGCACCTGCATCCCCACGGCCGCGCCCTGGCTCGCCAGTGTCGCGATGACGTCGTCCGCCTCGTAGCCGGGCGCGCTGACCCCGAGCACGGCGAGCGAGTCGCACACCTGCTGGATCAGGCTGATCTGTCCGACGAAGTCCTCGGGTGTCTCGGCGCGCCCAGCCTTGTACTCCGCGTACTGGGTGTGGCGGAACGTGGGAGTCGGCAGGTCCCAGGCGACCGCCACATGGGTGGGGCGCTCATCGCGCAACACGTTGATCAACATCGAGGTGAAGCCGTAGACGGCGTTGGTCGGCTGTCCCGTCGTCGTGGCGAAGTTCTCGACCGGGAGCGCGAAGAACGCACGGTAGGCCAAGGAGTGGCCGTCGAGCAGGAGCAGCCGCGGCTCACCGTCGCCGGGCGCGGGCTGGGCGACGGCCGAGGTGGAGCCGGCAACCGAACGCGCGGAACCACGGGCGGGCGGGCGCTGCGCGCCGGCGGATGTGGCGGACACAACCCGAGTGTATTTGGCCCGCCCGCCCCGCCGGACCTCCCCGTGCCGCACACCGTGGGCGCGGTGCGGCACGGGGAGGGCCAGGAGCCTCCCGGCC
This sequence comes from Protofrankia sp. Cr1, assembly GCF_963555865.1. NCBI lineage: Bacteria > Bacillati > Actinomycetota > Actinomycetes > Frankiales > Frankiaceae > Protofrankia > Protofrankia sp. Cr1. The sequence continues at coordinate 125 of NZ_CAUVXO010000336.1, read as the reverse complement.
GGGGCGGTGACCGGGGTGTCACCCCGCGGATTCACGCCGGCCGTATACCGGCCCCCAGCAATTTCCGCCAGTTGATATTCACCCGGTGATATTCACCTGATGACATTCTACTGCTGACATTCGGG
>NZ_CAUVXO010000335.1:0-5624 GCF_963555865.1 Protofrankia sp. Cr1 | reverse complement strand
CACCTGAGGACCACATCCGGGACATGATCGAACAGCTGCTGCTCACCAGCCCGGGGGAGCGGGTGAACCGGCCCGATTTCGGTAGCGGTCTGCTGGACTTGGTGTTCGCCCCGGCCAGCGCCGAACTCGCCGCGGCACTGCAGTTCAGCCTGCAGGCGGCATTGCAACGCTGGCTCGGTGACGTGATCGACGTCGCGCGGCTCGTGGTCGCCGTCGAGGAGGCCACCGTGGCAGTGGCCGTGAGCTACACCGTGCTGGCCACCGGCGAGGCGCGCACCGAGGTCATCGAACGGACCGGTCCGGCGTGAGCGCCCACGAGGGTCGCGCCCCGGCCCCACCTGAGGACCCGGCTGTGCGGGCGATCCCGGCCCTGATGTGCGCCACCGACCTGCGGCGGTCCCGTATCCGAGCCGCGGGCGCGGGCGGACTGGACTACGTCGAGGTCGGCGCCGACGGCCGGGAGCTGACCGTGACGTTCCTCGGTGCCGCGCCCGAGAGCATCGATGTCGCCAACGTCCGTATCGATGCCGCCGACGGCCCCCGAGGAGCGGTGCGGGCCGTGGCTGTGCGGCTGGACATCAGCGACGACGCAGACCGGGACGACCGTCTCCGCCTGTCGCTGGACCGGCCCGGTTACGCCGCCACCTACACCCTCCGACTGGTCGAGACCGACGCGAGAGGCCGGCCCACCGACCGTCCTCTCGCCGGCTTCGACCCCCGTTACGCTCGGCTCGACTTCACCTTCCCCGGCTCCTGCCCGTCCGGGCTCGACTGTGCGAGCGCGGACGGATGTGCGCCCCCGTCCACGGCCGAACCGGACATCTCCTACCTGGCCAAGGACTACGCCAGCTTTCGTCAGCTGATCCTCGACCGGTTCGATCTGATCATGCCGGGCTGGACCGAACGACACCTTCCCGATCTCGGTGTCACCCTGGTCGAGCTGCTCGCCTACGTCGGTGACCACCTCAGTTACCACCAGGACGCGGTGGCGGGCGAGGCATACCTGGGTACCGCCCGCCGGCGGATCTCCGTCCGGCGACATGCCCGGCTGATCGACTACCGGATGCATGACGGCTGCAACGCCCGTACCTGGGTGTCGATCGAGGTGGAGGCACCGCTCCGGCTGTCTGCCTACACGTATTTCTTCCTCGCCGGCTCCAGCGCCGGCGCGGCCAGGCCCAGGGGTGACGCGACCACTGGGCCGGCCCTCGCCCTGGACGACGTCCGCGCGGAGCTGGCGCGCGCCACCGTGTTCGAGCCGGTGCTTGACGTCACCGTCGACCTCAACCCGCAGCACAACTGCATCCGACTGTGGACGTGGGGCGACACCGAATGCTGCCTGCCCCGTGGGGCGACCCGGGCCACGCTGCGCGACGACTGGCTCGACGGGGAGCGTGACGGGGAGCGCGACGAGCGGCCGCGGGCGCTGGCGCTGCACCCCGGCGATGTTCTGATCTTCGAGGAGGTGCTCGGCCCCCGCACCGGCGTGGCGGCGGACGCCGACCCGACGCACCGGCAGGCGGTACGGCTGACCTCGGTCACACCCGGCGTGGACGCGCTCTACGGCTCGGCGGGCCTGGGCCAGCCGATCGTCGAGGTGGGCTGGGATGCCGCCGATGCGCTCACCTTCGACCTGTGCGTCTCCTGCGTTGCCGGTCCCGCGTGTGAGCGCGTCGAACCGGTGAGCGTGGTCCGTGGCAACGTCATCCTGGTCGACCATGGCCGCACCATGTCCCGTAGCGGGCAACGTCCACGGGAACTATGTGTCCCCGCTGTCGCGTCCCGACCGGCCGGCTGCGCCGGTGTGGGCGAGCCGGCTCCGCGGCTGCGCCCCCCTGGACGCCCCGACCTGACGCTGCCCGACTCTCCTGTCACACAACGTGTGCTGTTTCCCGACCCGACCCGGATCGCCACCGCCCAGGCGGCCCGGCTGGAGCGCATCCCGGACGAGCTGGCCGACCGCCTGCGTGAGCTGTGGACCTCCGCGTACGGCGGGCTCGTGCCGGACGCGGCCGCTCTCGACGAGCTTCGGATCGTCTTCGGTCGGGCGGAGCTGGTGCGGCTCGGTCTGGTGCCGCCGCGTCCAGGGGTCCGGCACCCGCTGACGGCGGCGCAGGCGGCCTCGGCGTTGGCACGGCTGCTCGCCCGCCACCGGTGGTTGTTGCGTGGCACGCTGCGATGGCTCGCCGATCTCACCCACCGTACCCGCGCCGGCCTGGCGTTGGGCCGCGACGGTGTCGAGGAGGTGCGCGATGTTCTCGGTGCGCGCTTCGCCACCGAGCTCGTCGGGGACGACCCGGCCCGCTACGGACCGGCCACGGCGGCTCTGACCCAGGACCCCCGGGCAGCCCTGCCGGTGCTCGACCTGCGTGCCCCGGGCGCAGGTGTCAGTCAAGCCGGCGCGGGCAAGGACGGCGCGGGCAAGGACGGCGCGGGCTGGAGTGACGGCGTGAGGTGGGCGGTCCGGCCGGACCTGCTCGCCAGCGGGCCGACCGACTCCCATGTCGTCGGTGAGGTCGATGACGACGGCGTGGTGCACCTGCGGTTCGGCGACGGCGTCTACGGCCGGGGGGTCGAGCCGGGCCGGACGCTGCTCGCCGACTACCGGGTCGGCAACGGCGTCGCCGGCAACGTCGGCGCCGATGCGATCAACTGGATCGTCTTCCGTGGGCCGATTCCGGGCGGGATCACCGGGGTCCGCAATCCGCTGGCCGCGGCCGGTGGTATCGACCCGGAGCTGGTGCGGGAGGTGAAACTGCGCGCGCCCGGCGCGATCCGGTCCCGGCTGGAACGGGCGGTCACCCCCGAGGACTACGCCACGCTCGCGACGGCGGTCCCGGGTGTACAGCGGGCGGTTGCGGTCCGACGCTGGAACGGCAGCTGGTATGAGATCCACCTTGCCGTCGATCCGCTGGGCGCGGCCGACCCCGAGCCGGCGCTGCTGCGCCGGGTCCGCGCCGGCGCCGAACGCCACCGCCGGATCGGTCACGACGTGGTCGTCACCCCCACCCGGTATGTGCCGTTGCTGGTGAAGCTTGTCATCTGCGTGCGTCCCGAGGTCATTCGCGGGCATGTCCGGGCGGCGCTGCTCGCGGCGCTCGGCAGCCGCGGCCTACCGGTTGGCGGCCAACCGTCCACCGGGAGCGGCCTGTTCCAGCCGGACAACCTGACCTTCGGCGAGCCCGTCCGGCTCAGCCGGATCGTCGCCGCCGCGGCGGCCGTGCCCGGCGTGACCAGCGTCGAGGTGGCCCGGTTCGAACGGCTCTACGCCAGTGACCAGGGGGAGCGCGACGCCGGTGTGCTGCGCATCGGCCCGGACGAGGTTGCCCGATTGGACAACGACCCGGCCCGGCCCGGTAACGGTCGGCTCGAACTCGATCTGCGAGGTGGACGGTGAATCGGCTGACTCGGGCGGGCTGTGGCGCTGCGTGCGCTGCGGCGGCAGGTTGTGGCTGCGGCGGCTGTGGGGCCGGCGCATGCTGCGCGGGGACGGCACGACTGACCCCGGCGTCCACGGTCAACCGGGCCGGGCTGGACGCGCTCGCCTACCGGGTCGGCACCCACGGTAGCTTCCTCGCCACGATGCTCACCGCGCTGTCGGATCATGCGCTGAGCGACCGCCCGGACGGTTCTGACGGTTCTGACGGTCTGGACGGTTCTGCCGGCGAGGCACGGTACCCGCTGCGCGGGCTGACCGCGCGGCGGGCGAATGATCCGTCCATCGCCTTGTTGGACGCCTGGGCGACCGTCGCGGACGTGCTCACCTTCTACCAGGAGCGCATCGCCAACGAGGGCTACCTGCGGACCGCCACCGAACGCGGTTCCGTGGTCGAGCTCGCCCGGCTCGTCGGCTACCGGCCGCGTCCGGGCCTGGGCGCGAGCGTGTACCTCGCCTACACCCTCGACGTCGACGCGGCCGGTGACGCCGACGTGGTCATCCCGGCCGGTTCCCGGGCGCAGAGTGTGCCCGGTCCGGACGAGTTGCCGCAGGTGTTCGAGACCATGGACGACATGGTGGCCCGGGCCGGCTGGAACGACCTGCGGACCCGGCGGACCCGGCCACCGTGGATCACCTTCAAGGACGCTGACAAGCGGTCTGAGCTGTATCTGGCCGGTGTGGCCACCGGTCTGCGGCCGAACGATCCGCTGCTGCTCGTGTTCGGAATCGGTGCGGGCGAGCAGGTCCTGCGCCGCGTCCTCTCCGTCACACCTGAACCGGCCGAACGGCGTACCCGGGTCGCCCTCCAGAGGTCCGGCGACAGCACCGGTGATGCGCGGGAGATCCATACTGGCGTCGACCCACTGACATGGATCGGCGACCGGCTCGACGCCCTCGGCCGCCCACCGTCCCGCCAGCCCGACCACGCCGCCGACCTGAGCCGATCATTCGGCGCGACACTCGCCACCCGGTCCGACGCCGTGCCGAAGCTGCTCGCGGCGTTGCGTCCGGAGATCGGCGGGACGGTGTACCGGGCGTGGGCGAACGCCGCGCTCGCCCCCACCCCCGAGCTACGTAGCGTGCAGGCGCTGCGCGCGCGGGCCGTCCCGTTTGGCGCGACCGCACCCCGCAAACCGGTGCTCGACGCCCGCGGGGTGGCGATCGACACCGAGGAATGGCCGCTGAACGGAACCGTAGTGATCGAGGCAGGCATCCACTATGGGACGACAGCCTCCGATAATCAGACCCGCGCGCTGACGGCCGACATCCGTTACCAGGACATCACCCGCACCGGGGTATCCATCGCCGCCGGCGCGACACTCGACTTCCCAGCGGGCACCGTGCTGATCGCAGTGGGTAGCGGGAACTCCACGGTGACCTTCACCTTCGGCGGAACCGTGCAGCGTGTGATCACCGTCTTCGGGCCGCAGTCGGTCCCGGTCTCGCTGGTCGCCGGTCACGACGGAGGGCCGATCACCGTGACACTCGACGGCGATCGTGACACCGAGTACCAGCCCGCGATCGGGCAGAGCGTGGAGCGCAGGCTGCCCGGCCATGACATCACCGTCGGTCTGGAGCCGAGGCTGCGAGCCGAAGCCGAACCCGGTGTGCTCACCGTCCGCGATGAGTCGTTGCTGCCGCCGAAGCCTCCCGACGTCCTCCCACTGGACGCGGTGTACGACCAGGTCGTCCCGGGCAGCTGGGTCGTGGTCGAACGGACCGACCGGACCGGTACCGGCTGGCCCCTGAAGACCCGGGTGACGAAGGTCGAGACGGTGACGAAGTCCGCCTTCGGTATCGCCGCGACCGTCACCCAGCTCACGCTCGAACAGCCGTGGCTGTCCGGCGAGGACCTGCTGCTGACCGCCCATCGCAACACCTCGGTCCGGTTCCGCGGCGAGCCCCTCGAGCCCGCCTGGGAGCCGTGCGCCGCCGACATCACGGGGGCGACGATCGAGCTGGACCGGCTCTACGACGGCCTCGTCCCCGGACGTCATCTGATCGTCTCCGGTGAGCGCACGGATATCGGGGGCACCACCGGTGTGCCCGGCAGCGAGATCGTGATGATTTCCGGTGTCAGCCAGGGTGTGGAGGACCGCCGTCCGGGCGACACCGTGCACACCACGATCACTCTTGCCGCGCCGCTGCGCTACACCTATCGCTGCGACACCGCGCGGATCAGCGG
>NZ_CAUVXO010000334.1:5695-6461 GCF_963555865.1 Protofrankia sp. Cr1 | reverse complement strand
GACATCCTTGACGCAGTGGCCACGCCCGAAGAGGTCGTCCCGAACGCCATACACGACGAACTTTTCGCACGCCTGGACACCTCGATCAGCGACCTGTGGGCACAGGCCCGAAACAGTGCGTTCTGGCAGCACGTCACGGCGCACGGATTCGACCGTGAGCTGTACCGAATCATAATGATCCAGATCTACCACTACACCCGACATAATTCGATCAACCAGGCGGTCGCGGCCCTTCGCGCCGAGCCGGAACAGATCGGTCTGCTGCGCTTCGTCTACAGCCATGCCAGGGAGGAACTCGGCCACGAGAAGCTGATCCTGCACGATCTGCGCGCGGTCGGCCTGATCGGCCCGGACGAACCCGTCGACGAAGCGCCGCTGCCGGCGACCGACGCACTCATCCAGTATCTCTACGGTGTCGTTCTGCGCGAAAGCCCAGTTTCCCGCCTGGGCTACTCCTACTGGGCCGAGACGGTGTACGACCACATCAGCCCGGTGCTGGTGAAGGCCCGGGAATCGCTCGGCCTGAGCGACCGCGACATGGCCTTCTTCGTGGCGCACTCGGAGATCGACTCCAAGCATGCGGCCGAGGTACAGCACGCGATCCGCCATGCGGTGACCTCCCGCGAGCAGGCTGATGCAGTACATCGCGTCGCGGTCACCACACTCTGGCTGACCACGTCCCTGATGGAGCAGTCCTACGCGGAATGGACACGCCGTCGCAGCAACGCATCGCCGCGGGAGTCCAGCCGTGCTCACTGATTCATCC
>NZ_CAUVXO010000334.1:4667-5264 GCF_963555865.1 Protofrankia sp. Cr1 | reverse complement strand
GGATGGTATTCTGCTGATCCGCGCCAGCTCCGACAGCGAGCTGCAACTCGCCCGCAATTTTCGGAACGAGGTCTTCCGCGATCGACGCAGCGTCATGTTCAGCGATGGTCTGGAACACCACCGCGACGCGAACAGCTATGTCATGCTCCTGCTGCGCGATGGCGCCCCCGTTGCCACCGCACGTTCACAACCGTATCCGTCCGACAGTTCGGACATACTCGGGGTCTCGCCGAACCTGCCCGACTGGGGTTCGGACTCCGAGGTCGGCCGGATGGCCGCGGCACGCTCGCCCCAGTCCGTGCGCTATTCGCTCATGGTGCTTGCCTTAGGCTCGATGTGGCTGCTGGAGTACACCCACCACCGGCGTTACATCGCCTACTGCCTCCCAAAGATGCTGAAGATATTCCGTCTGATCGGTGCGGAGGATACCGGCGAAACCTGCGCCGTTCCGGGGCGCCCGGGCCGGCACAGTATTATTCTCGGCCGCTACGACGACTGCGCTCGCATCGGTATGAACCAGTTGGGGATGAGCCACGCCGAGGCCCGGGCGGCAATCCGTCCAGGCCTCGCCGGGCCGAACGACTGAAGCCGGCCAAA
>NZ_CAUVXO010000334.1:0-4262 GCF_963555865.1 Protofrankia sp. Cr1 | reverse complement strand
TATCCACCGGACAGGGCCTGAGGGAGCGAGCGGGTGTCAGCGACAGGAATCCCGGGTGGCGTACGTGCCGGTCGTATTTACGACACGTTGGCGCGGCGGCGCCCGCTCGTTCTGGTCTGCCTCGTCCTCGGCGTCCTCGCCGGCGCAGTCGGCACACTCAACATGCGGATGGACATGTCGTTCCGTCCGGTATTCACCGGCAATCAGCAGCAGTTGGCACAGACAGCGGCGTTCGAGAAGGATTTCGGCGACCTGGGATTCAACGACCTTGTCGCGATCGCGGACGTCGGTGATACCGGGGACCCGGGCACGCTGGCCCGGACCCACGAACTTGCGGACCGATTGCACAACCTACCGCACTTCGTCACGGTGCGGGAGCCGTTGACGTTCCCGTTCTTCGACGCCTCGGGCCGACTGCATCCGGCCGGCGTCGCCGCCGACCTGAGCAATGCGCACACACCTGCTGAGCAGCGAGCGGTCATCGAGCCGGTGCTGCATTCACCGTCAGCCCGGCGGATCATCTTCGGCGACGACAACCGGCAGGTCGCGGTCACCGTCGCGCTCGACATCGCCAACAGCGACTTCTCCCACTGGCGTGCCGCGGTGAAACAGTTCCGCGCCACGGTGCACGACTGGTCGCGGCAGACCGGTATCACGACCCGCATCACCGGCTATCCCGAGGTCGAACAGGTCTACGCCCACGAAGTGCTGTTCAGCGTGCTGCGCAGCATCGCGGTTCTGCTCGCGGTGATGCTGGTGATCCTGTTCGTCTATTTCCGCCGGCTCCGAGACGTCGTGACGTGCCTTGCCGGCGTCACCCTGTCGGTACCGCTGGTCCTCGGTGTCATGACGCTGCTCGGGCAACCCTTCTCCATCGTCAACAGCCAGGTCCTGACCCTGGTCCTGATCGTCGGCATCGCGGAGGCCCTGCACCACCAGCAGGAGTACCGCCGGCGGCGCGAGGCGGGACGGGATCACACCACGGCGAACCGCGAAGCATTCACGATCCTGGCCTGGCCTGCATTCATGACCGGCCTGGCGACCATGGTGGGATTCGGCGCGCTTCTCACGGCGGACATGAAGGCGATCTCGTCGTTCGGGCTGTCCACGGCACTTGGCGTAATGATCGTCTACGTCGCCAACTGGCTGACCGTGCCGTCGCTTATTCACGTATTCTACCGCAACACTCCGCCGCAGGAGTTCCGCCAACACACCACGTCCTGGACGGTCGCAATGCTGCACCGCGCCGACGGATTGCTGCAACGCCGCCCCGGCACAGTCGTCCTCGGCTTCGTGCTGGGCACCACAGCCCTGGGAATTGTCGGCGCATCCGGGCTGTCGATCGACCAGAAGGTCAATGAAGAGCTACCTGACAGTCATCCCGCGGTAGTCGCCCAATCCACCTACGAGCATCAGTTCGCGGGATTCCTCGGCCCGGTCCTGTGGGTCAGGCCACGGTCCGGCACGGTGCTCGGCACCGAGCGGCAGCTTGCCTCGCTGGTGAACCGGGTCTGCGCGATGCCCGAGGTGCGCTATGTGGCATCTCCGCTCGACCTGACGCCACAGCCGCCGGTCGCCGCTGGGCAAAGCGACTCCGGCTGCGTCCGCCGGCCGGCCGATCTGTCCGGCGCGGTCGCGGCCCGCCAGGGCCAGGCAGGACCAGTCGTGCAGCGGCTCGCGGACACGCTGCTCACCTCGGCCGGCGACCAGGCCGCGATCATCGTGCGGGTGCCGGACATCGGCACAGCGAGGTCCCTGCCGTTCGCCGAACGGATTCGCGCTGCGGCACGGGAAACCATGCCGGACGCCGACGTGGCGACAGTCGGCGAGTGGTGGCTGGCACAGCAGGGCATGCACAGCCTCTCGTTCGAGATGATGCTCTCGGCCATCACCGCGCTCGCGTTGATCCTGCCCATCATGTGGTTCGCCATCCGGGACGCAAAGCTGTTCCTCGCCGGCATCGTGCCGACCATCCTGCCGCTCTTCGCGACCCTGGGTTTCATGGGTCTGGCCCACATCACTGTGCGCATCGGCACTGCCATGATCCTGGCCATCGCGCTCGGCCTCGCGGCCGACGACACCATTCATCTGTCCGTACGCATCCGGGACCGGGTCCGAACCGGGTCAGCCCCGACGAGCGCCGTGACCGCAACCATGCTGCGCACCGGCCGACCGGCGAGCTTCTCGTCCTACGTGCTCATCGGCGGTTTCGTCTCCATGATGGCCAGTTCGCTGATCGCCTTGCAGGAGATGGGCCTCGTCGCCGCCTTCACCATGTCGTTCGCACTCGCAACAGACCTGGTACTGGGCCCGGCGCTCTACCTGCTGCTTGTCCGCGGCCGGCCGCGCCGCCACGCCGGCGCGCCCGCCGCCGTCTCGGCACCCGTGAAGGTGGGAGCATGACAACGACGTCAGCCGTGACCGAGGCGGAGCAGGGCGGGATCACACTTCGCTCCGTACTGATGGACACCGTCGGTGCGCACCCGGAGCGACCGGCAATTACCTACCGTTGCCCAGCGGATGCGACGAAGCCGGGTCGCTGGCAGCGACGTGCCGACTGGCACACACTCACCTGGCACGAGTTCACGCACGTGGTTCTCGGCGTTGTCGACGGCATCGGCCAGGTCGTCGGACCGGCGGCTACGGTGGCGGTCCTCGCCGAAACCGACGCCCGCTATCCGGTGCTGGAGCTGGCGCTGGGGCTGTCCGGCCGCGCTGTGCAGCCGCTCTACGTGACCGCCACGGATGACGAGCTGCGCCGCGCCGTGCGGATGACCGGTGCCGATGCCGTGGTGGTCGGTCGTTCCCAACGGGCGCGGGCATCCACCGCCGGGTTGGCGCTGCCCATCGTCGAGATGGACAGGATCGTTGCCCTGCCCGGTGTCGAGGGAACACCGCTTACCACCCTCGCAGCCGATGTCGAACCGTTCGATACTGCGTCGGTGCGTGGCCGGCTGGCGGCGCTACCGACCCGTCCGTCCGGGGAGACGCTGCTGTACCTGCAGAGCACCGGTACCACCGGCCCGGCCCGTGTCATCGACGTATCCGAACAGGCGATGATGTCCGCGGTGTCCGCGGTGCGCGACGAGACCACGCACCCGTTTCCCCGGTTCCTGTCGTTCCTGCCGACCGCGCACATCTCCGAACGGTTACTCACCCTGTATGTCTCGCTCATGCTGGCCGGCCACACCTGGTATGGCGACGGGCTGGTCACCCTCGGGCCCGATCTCCTGGCCGCCCGTCCGAGCGTGCTGCTCGCACCACCACTGGTATACGAGGCGATCCGGGGTGAGGCGTTGCGTTCCGCGTCGTCCAGCGCGCTCGGACGGCGGCTGGCCGCGTCGGTACGACACACTGCTGACCAGGCACTGGCAGCTGGCCGTACCGGTGTGACCAGACGCCGTCCCGGCGCGTGGGTCTTCGGCCGCCGGATGCGCAGCCAGGCCGGCCTCGCGCGGGTCCGGGACGCATTTGCCGGCACCGCACCCATCCCCGCCGAGCTGCGTGCATGGTGGGAGGCGGTCGGCATCCCCGTGCGCAACGTCTACGGGCAGACTGAGGTGGCCGGAGCGACGTCGATCACCGCCCGATCCGGTGCGGCGTTCGACGTCGTCGGCGTCCCGATCCATGGCGTCGAGGTCGCGATCGGCGACGGCGACGAGCTGCTCGTACGCAGCCCCTCGACGTTCACCCGGTACGTCGGCGAGGATGCGGTCACCGCCCGCACAGTCCAGGACGGCTGGCTGCACACCGGCGACCGTGCCCTCGTCCGGGACAACGGCGAGATCGTCCTACTGGGGCGGGTGCAGTCCCTGGTGAGGGCCCCGAATGGCACCGTGGTGGACACGAGCGCCCTCATCGCGCGGATCGCCGCCGCGCTGGGCCCCGCTGACATCGTGTTGTTCCCCGCCGTACCCGAAGCCGGGGTGTTTCTTTATGTGGCCGTGCACCCGGCAGGCACGCCGGAGCACATGCTGCGCGAGGCCGGACGGCTGGAACCGGTCGGCAGGGACGACCCACGGTGGGCGCATCTTGCCGCACTCGTGGTAAGCGGGGACCCGCATGGCGTGGTCCGCCGCTACGCACTGTTCGACGGAGCGTTCACCCTGGCCACCGGCGAGGTAGGACCCACCGGCAAGCCACGTGGCTGGCGCGTTCACGAGCTGCGCTCCAGCCACCTGCGCGAGCGATACTCGCCGCTGGGGTCCGACGTTTCGCCACTACCCGTTCCGGCCACCTCCACCGACGACGCCACCGCCACC
>NZ_CAUVXO010000333.1:0-5665 GCF_963555865.1 Protofrankia sp. Cr1 | reverse complement strand
CCCAAAGCCTGGGCACCGCGCAGGGGCGTACCCACCCGAGTCGGGTTGCGTGGCTTCCTGCCCTGCTGGACGGATTACTGACCTCGACCCTCCTCGCCCACACTGTCCGTGACGACGATGGGCGAATCATCGACTTCTACATCAACCATGTCAGCGACGGATTCGTCGATCCGGCAGGTCGCGATCCACACGACCTTCTCGGCTGCCAGCTGCTGCACGTTTATCCGCTGCTGGCAGTGTCCGGCGGACTGTTCAACCGCGCCGTGAATGTGCTCACGACGGGCCGGCCCTACCACGCCGCGGGCGTCGTCGTCCGCGTCCTTGCCGGCGACGCCACTGTTGCGGTCGACATGGACGTGCGCATAGCCCGGCTCTACGACGGTATCGTGATCACATGGCGTCCAACGGACGGCACCGACGGACTCGCGGCTCTCCTGCAGCACGCGCAGCGGCTCGGTCAGCTGGGTGGCTGGCAGCAAGACCTTCGCACCGGCGACGTGCGTTGGACTGACCACACCTTCGCGCTGTTCCGGCTGGCACCCACAGCCACGCCCATCGCGTTACAGGACCTGGACTCCCACGTCCTCCCCGAGGACATCGGCGCAGTCGATCGCTTCCGGAAGACGCTGCTGACAATGCGACGACCAGCCTCCGTCGCTTTCCGGCTTGTCCGCGTGGATGGTGTGACACGGCACATACGCGCGTTTGGCGAACCGGTGACGGATTCAGCCGGAGCCCTCATCGCCGTTAGTGGCGCCTACCAGGACCTGTCGACCCAATATCACACACAAGTAGCGCTTGCCGCCACCCGTGAGCAACTTGCTGACACCGAACAGCGAGCCGAGGATCGGCACCGTCTCGCCCTGCAGCTGCAGCATGCCATCACGCCGTCTTCGGCGGACCCCATCCAGGCCGCCAGCCTGGATGTCGCCGTCCGCTACCGCCCGGCAGAGCAGGATCACCTGGTCGGTGGCGACTGGTATGACGTCGTGGTTCTACCCTCCCAGGATGTTTTCCTCGTCATCGGCGACATCGCCGGACATGGTATCACCGCTGTCACAGGCATGGTTACACTACGCAACAGCCTGCGCGGCCTCGCCATGACGGGAGCCGGCCCCGCCCAGCTCCTCACCTGGCTGAACAGTGTCGCCTACCACCTCACCGACAACATCACCGGAACCGTCATCTGCGGCTTGTACAAGCCAACCACCCACATGCTGCGCTGGGCGCAAGCCGGCCACCTCCCGCCCGTTCTCGTCCGCCGTGGCGCTGCGCGGACGCTGTGCCCACCCCAGGGCACGCTCCTTGGCGCGGACGTCCGCAGCTGCTACGAGGAGGCCACCGTATCCCTCCAGGTCGACGACGGCCTCCTGCTGTTTACCGACGGTCTTGTCGAACGCCGTGCGACCGCCCTCGGCGAGACCCTTGAAGCGCTGTTGTCTCTCGCCGGCCAGCCCATTGGCGACCTCCAGCATTACGCCGACAATATCCTCCAGGGCACTACCCCCGATACCGACGATGACGCATGTCTGATTGCCGTCCGCCTCCGCTGACTGCCTTGGATGCCGCAGGCCCCGCGGCAATCCCTGAAGGGGAGTTCGCCACCCGCCATATTCATGTCGGCAATCGACATAGAGCAGCCGTGGCGGCACACCGCCACGGCTGCTCTCATCCTGAAACCCCGATCAGGCGGTGGCGAACGCCTGGATGATCTTCATGCCGTCCGGGGTGCCGAGCCCGGTGCAGGCATCCCAGCCTTGGCGGGCGTCGTAGCCGTCGATGCCGCCGGTGACAATGTCGCGGAAAGCGCCGTTGCTGTTAGCCAGATCGTAGAGGGTACTGTGCGGTGCACCAATCGGTTTGCCGAGCTTCTGGTTGGCGATGGCGGTGAGGGCGGCCCACAGGGGCGCGACGGCGCTGGTGCCGGCGGCCACGGCGTCCTGTCCGTCGACCCGCACCTCGTAGCCGGTGAGCGGGTCGGCGTCGCCTGCCACGTCGGGTACGCCGCGGCCGGGCTTGTTCAGTGGATTCAGCGGCACCTGCGCATTCTGCTGATAGGCAGGCAGGGCGAAGTGCCGGCTGACCCCACCCCCGGTGGCACCGTGACCGGCGGCGAGTTCGTTCCAGACCGTCTCGTCGGAGGCGGTGAGTTTGGTGCCACCGCAAGCGACGACATGGGGGCTGGAGGCCGGGAAGTCGACATGCAGGCCACTGGGCAGGCCGGCGGTGGCACCGTTGTCGCCGGCGGCGCAGAAGACCGTGACGCCGAGCGCCGCGGCGTCGGCGAACAGCGCGTCGTAGCTGTCCATCGCCTGGACGGTCCAGCTGTTCTCGGGATTTCCCCAGCTGATGGAGATCACTGTGGGCCGGCGGAGCTGGTCATGCAGGGCCGCGGCGATCGCGTTGTAGAAGCCGCGGGTGGTGTTCGGGGCAAAGTAGACCGCCATGGTGGCGCCTTGGGCGATGGCCCCGACCATCTCGATGTCCAGGGCGACCTTGCCGTCGTCCTTGCCGCCGGGGCTGTTGCGGGCCCCGTCCACCGATATGGCGGTGATCCTCGGCGTGCGCAGCTTCTGGTTCGTGAAGTACCTCTTGAGATCGTGGATGTGGTAGCCGCCGCCGAGCTCGATGAGGGCGACGGTCTGGCCTGATCCGTCGGCGTCCGTGGGGAAGCCGTAGCGCCGGGCCACCTGCTGGGGCGGGTAGCTGATCTCCAGTGTGTCCGGCATGACGCCGTTGGCCTGGGCCATGCGGAAGTGTGGGCGGGCTTGGCGGCGGTCATCGAGCCCGAGGACGGCTTGGACCACAGGTGCGAGTCCGGCCGGCACGTAGATCTCGCCCTCGCGGCCCCGGTACGTCGTGTCCTGGTATTTGTACTCGCCCAGGTCGACCTGGAAGGCCTGGTTCATCTGGCCGACGGTCCCGGCCAACCCCACCGACCGTGCTGGCAGATCGATCGAGGTGATGGAGAGTCCGTGCGTGTGTGCGAACTCCTCCAGTCGGGCAACGTCCCGCCGGTCCGCTCCACGGCTGGCCGCGAACGCGGCGCGGTCCATCCGCGCCAAGGCCGTCTGCCCGTCCCGCAGGGAGGCATTGGAACGCCGGTGCAATACAATGGTGATCTCGGCCGGCGCGGTGGCAGCGGCCGATCGGATGCGACGGCTGCCGGCGGGGGCCTCGCGCAGACTGCCCGGTACCGCGTGGAACCTCTGCTTACTGGGGGACATGATTTCCTCGCTTCCTGAGTTCGGCAACTTCTGTTGGTTCTAGCGCTGTTCTTTTGCCAATTGACGCGAGCTATCGCAAGGCCCTGACCTGCATGGCTCAGGGTGAGTTCCGCACGCAGCATGGTGTCGATGATCTGGCGGACCGGGTCCAGCGCGAAGGCCTGGCGGATTGCCGAGAACAGGACGGTCTTCCTTGCTACCGCTGCGACGAGGGAAAATCCGTGGCCTGGCTACCGTGTAACAACAGATCTTGTCGACCGACGACAACACGGCGAGGTGCGTGTCCGGCCCCGCGACGCCGCGTCTCTATTGCCGGTCGCTCTTAGGCGGCTTCGGCCACGATGAGACTCTGGGGGCCGGCGAGGGAAGCATAATCGACAAATCGCCAACCCGTTTGCGGCAGCCAGCCGCGAACCTCATCAACGCTGTAGGCATCGCCGTCGCGTAGATGCAACGCGAACTCGCCGGCTATCAGTGCGCCATGGAGTGGCTCGGTACGAGGGGCGTTCGTCCAGAAGTCGGCGAGCAGGAGGCGTGCGTCCGGGCCGGCCGCGCGGCGCACACGTTCCAGTAGGGCACGGTTGTCCCGCGGAGCCCAGTAGTGGATGAGGTTGGCCACCAGGAACACGTCGTAGCCCGTGGGAAGATGTCCGGTCATGACATCGCCTTCCTGCACGGCGATGCGTGATGTGAGGTCTGCCTCGGCGATGCACGCGCGGGTCATGGAGATGACGCTTGGAAGCTCCAGGACAGTCGCCTCCAGGTGCGGGTAGAACTGGGCGACGGCGATCGTCCACGAGCCCGTTCCGCCGCCGACATCGAGTAGGCGTCTGTGCGCGGAGAAGTCGAAACTCTCCGGGATGGCTCTGCAGGCCGGATAGTTGATCTTTTCCCGGAAGTGCAGGAACGGGCGCAGGTCAGCGGGCATGCGCCCGGTGAGGAACGCCGCGGCGCCGTTGCGGTAGGTGTCACCGTCGCGTTCGAGCAGGTCCAGCGCCACCATGGCGTCGGCGCTGAGTTGCACGGCACTGCGGGTCAGTCCCGTGTGAGCGGCCAGAGCGTCGATGGTCGCGGGCGAGTCGACAAGTGCCTCGAAGATCCCAGTTTCGTTTGCCGCGAAGACGTGCTTGGCGGCCATGGGGCCCGACACGAGCCGGATGATCGGCTCAGGGGTGACGGTGCTCGTCTCCCGGTCGGCCCGGCCGGGTGATCTGTGTACGAACGTTCCTGTCGTCACAGGCATCTCCTGCTGAGTTGGGGTCCTATTGCGCCCTGGAGGGCAGACATGCTGGACGGGCAAGACCGATCGTGGGCTATGACGGCCCGCCGGCCAATCCCACATCAGTGGGGGAGTTGGTGCCGAGGCATCCCAGAATCGTGGGGTGGCTGCCCCTTGGGCCGGAAATTACGATTCAGTGATGAACCGGGACCGTTTGCGCCGTACCCGCGCCGACATCGTACGGCTGGCGGATGATGGGCTCGACTGGGTCACGTTCTCGACACAGACGAGCGAGATTCTCAGCCGGCTCGTCCCTTTTCAGCGCAGTTGCTGGCATACGGTCGACCCGTGGACGATGTTGCTTACCGGCAGCCTCAACCAGAACATCGACTACTCTGGGTCCTGGCTGGCAACGCACGAGTACGTCCTTGACGATGTGAACAAGTGGTGGTTTCTTGCTCGGAGCGGACGGCAAGCGGGTGCAACGAGTCTCGCGACCCATGGTGACCTGTCTCGTAGCGCCCGGCACCGCTCCCACGAAGCGAGCGGCATTGGTGACGAACTACGCGGGTCGTTCGTCGCAGACGGCACCTACTGGGCGGCTGCGAGTTTTCTCCGTGACGAGAGCGAACCATGGTTCACCGAAGCAGACGTGCGCTTGCTGGCCTCACTGTGCGAGCCGATCGCCGTCGGCTTCCGGCGGGCTCTGCTCGCGACGGCAGTGACGACGGAGCATCCTCGGGATGACGGTCCGGGGGTGGTCATGTTCGATGAGTACGGCGACCCCGAGTCGATCTCGCCCGCCGCGGAGCGGTGGATCGAGGAAATGATCGAGGTTCCTCCACCGTCCGTCCCCGCCACGTCGAAGATGGTTCAAGTCGTCGCTGCCCGGGCCCGCGCGTTTGGCACCGGCCACGACTCGGTTGAGGTCTCGGCGCGGTCTCGGGTGCAGACGAGATCCGGGTCATGGCTGCTCCTGTACGGCACTCGGCTCTCCGGTGGTGCCGACGGCCGCACCGCGGTCATCATCCAGCCCGCCACACCCAACGAGGTCGCCCCGCTGGTCGCTCTCGCCTACGGGCTCTCTGATCGAGAGTGCCAGGTCACGCAGCTCTGCCTGCAGGGCCAGTCAACCAAACAGATGGCCCAGATGCTCGGAGTTTCGCCGTACACGGTACAGGACCATCTCAAGTCAATCTTCGACAAGACGGGCGTACGA
>NZ_CAUVXO010000332.1:0-5665 GCF_963555865.1 Protofrankia sp. Cr1 | reverse complement strand
TGCTGGGCGGCGCGCCAGGCGAACGCGGCGCCGCGGGCCAGCCGAAGGCAGGCAGCCTCGTGGTCCCGGTTGATGCCGCGCAGTCGGTTATAGGAGAGGTGCAGCAGGGAGCCGGCGACCGTCGCGGGGTCCATCTGGCCGGGTAACGCCGCGCGGTAGGTGGCCAGGGCCTTGGCGCGCGCTGCCCAGGCGTCCGCGAGGTCGCCAGGCAGGTGCGGCAGATCCCTGGGGACGCTGTGGCGGGCCAGCCGGGTGGTTTCGCCGACGACACGATGATCGATGGTCTGCGGCTTGGCGAGGACGCGTGTGGTCAGGTAGTCGGTGGCGGGGCGTATGCCGCCGAGGAACGCGTCGGCGAGGTCGAGCATCGACAGCGCCGTGATGCTGTCGGAATGGATGCCAGCCGGCGGCTGGCGCAGCGCGATGATCGCGGCGGTGGTGTCGGCGCAGAACACGGCTTCAGCGGCCTGGAGAGCCGCGTCGGCGCCGTAGCGGCCGGCTTCCGGGAAGTAGGTGTCAAAGGCCACCTGTCCGGCGACGCCGCTCGTCGCCAACTCGGCGGCCCACGCGCCGAGGATCGCCGCGCGGGCCGCGTGGTGCGACTCGTCCGTGGCGACGCGGATGCGCAGATGGTCGGTCTGCTCGGTGTTGCGGTAGCGGACCATCCACATCGGCGCGCCGTCGAGCCGGGTGCGCAGGACCGGTAGATGGCTGGCGATGATGTCGTTCATGGCGGTGGGGTGTGTATGGACGCGGGCGGAGATCCAGCGGGCGGTCGGATCGCCGGGGCGGTGGCCGTCGGCGTTGACCCTGCTGACCAGCGGCGGGGCGAGTTTGTGCGGTGCGGGTAGGCCCGCGCGGAACACGGGTGCGACGACCTCGTGGGCATGCCCGATCCAGCCGAGGTCCTGACCGGGCACGGCTCGGTTCAGCATCGCCACGCCCGTGTCGGCCAGATGCTCGCGCAAGATTGTGCGATGGGCGGGGACCGTGAGGTCCAGCCGCAGGGTCATGTCGCCGTCGGCCAGCTCCACGAGATCTGGGCACCGATGCCGGTGCCGCCACCGCCCCAGCTCGCCGCTCCAGTCGGTGCTCGGCGCGTCAACGCCGGGCAGGTCGGCGGTGTGGAGGCGCCAGCGTTCGGGGGCCAGGATGATCCGGCCGTAGCGGACTTCGGGAAGGTGCGGCAGCGCGCCAGCGGCCGGTCCGAACTCGAACGCGGTCAGCGACGCGGCGAACGCGCGTGGCAGATGCGCCAAGAACCGCGCCAGCGGCGGCATCTGCCGGTCGAGCGCCAGCGCGTGAAACACCTGCGGATCGATGATCCGGCCAGTGGCGGCCTCGATCAGCAGCAGGCCCCGCCCAGTCGCGGTCAGCGCCAGATCTGCGGGTCTCAGCCCGCGCGGTCCTTGCGACGGTGGCTCGCCGAGGGCCAGTACCTCGGGCAGAAACCGGGGCAGCCGTGCGACGTTCTGGCCGCGGACGAACCTGGACGGGCAGGACAGTTGTACCGCGGTGGCGCCCTCGTGCAGCGCCGGAACCGATCTGTAGGCGCGGACCATCGCCGCGTCACGGGTTGAGGACTGGAACCTCGCGGTCAGGGTTCCGGTCGCGCGGGCGGGAGTCACGGCCAGCTGGTAGTTTCCGGCGTCCAACGCCTCGACGCTCCTGGAGTAGATCTTCGCCGCGATCTCCGCGTGTGGCTGGAGGAAACGCGGGTCGAACAGGTCGCCGGCGGTGACGTGCTCGATCAGTGCGTCGGTCAGCTCAAGAGGACCGTCGCCCGCGAGCGCCTCCCACGCCAGAGCAAGCAGCCGCCGGTCCCGATCCGTTACCGACGGCGCGGGTGCAGGCAGGACCGAGCCCGGATAGCCGGCCGGATAGCCAAGCCCCGACGCGTCGTCGAGCACGTCGCGCAGCGGGACGACGCTGCCGACGCCGTAGCGTTCGACGAACCGGCG
Organism: Protofrankia sp. Cr1; assembly: GCF_963555865.1. Taxonomy (NCBI): domain Bacteria; kingdom Bacillati; phylum Actinomycetota; class Actinomycetes; order Frankiales; family Frankiaceae; genus Protofrankia; species Protofrankia sp. Cr1. The sequence continues at coordinate 3,704 of NZ_CAUVXO010000332.1, read as the reverse complement.
GTGATAGTCCGCCCATCCCGCCGGTCCCAACGGTTCCCGGCCCAGCCGCGTCAGGACACCTGCGGCCACGGCCATGTCCGAAGCGACGGACTCGGGCAGCCGAAGGTCGCAGTCGAGCACCAGATCGAGGGCCAAGGGAGAACGCTGCTGGGGGGCGATCCGGTCCATCGCCGCGAGCAACGACGTGCGCGGCGCTGCCTGCGCCTCCAGGGTCGGCGTGTGGTTGAGCTCACCAAGCTGGGTGTGGATCGTGGTCAGCTCCTCCACCAGCGGTGCGACCTCGACCAGGTCGCACGCACCGGCCGTCCGAAGGACCGTGACCAGGTGGCCGAGCGGATCGGCCTCCGTCATCGGCGCCCGGAAGCCGGTGATCAGAAAGTGCTCGGCGACGAGCTGACGCAGCAGCCGCTCGATGGGCTTACGGCCCACGTCGGTGAACGCGTCGTCCAGCCTGTCGGCCAGCTCGGCGAAGCGCACTGGATCGTGGGCGGCATCCCGCACGAGCCGCACCGGCGGAGTAAGAGGGATCTCCGCCTGGCCGTCCGGGTGTGGCACGATCAACCGCCCTGCCCGCTCGACGACGAGACTGCTGAACACGACTGTCACCCGCTCCAGCAGCGGGCCCGTTTCCAGACGGTCGATGATCTCGCCCAGCCATGCGGCGTCCACCCGAGCCGTCGACCTGTGGCGATCACCGATCCGCACCGACCCCAGCTGGCCGAACCTCGCTTGCGCGACACCTGCGAACAGCGCGAACGGCGTCGCCCGCCCCTCGGCACGCAGCAGGTACCGCACCACCGTCGCTACCGCAGCGCGCAGCCGTCGGTCTGTGACCGGCTGCCCGGTCACGATCTGTTCGACCCGAGCAGCCAACGTGCTGCTGGCGAGCGCGACGGATTCCCGGGCCGCCGGCCAGACCTGCGCCAACCACTCTCTGCATGCTGCCGGGTCTTCCAGCACCGGCCAGCACGCCACGCTGCCCGGCGCGTTCGTCGCCGCGCGCAGCAATGCGGGACCGGCCGGCCGATACAGCGCCCCGCCCATCGACATCGCCCCTTTTCCGGCTTTCGTCATATCCGCGTCCCGTGCCGCCCCGACGCCGTCGGGGCGGCACGGCGACGGCCCGCGTTTACGAGCTGGCGCACGCCGACGGGCAGGTCGACGAGCAGCCGTCCGAGGTGTCGCAGCCGTCGCTCGCCACGCAACCGTCGTCATTGACGATGGTGATCGGCAGGTCGAACCAGTCGGCCGGCGTCGGACCCGATGGGCCGACCTCCTGCACAATGGACATCCACGTCTCCTCTCGGTGCCGTTCCCCGGCGCACCTGCCGACCATCCCTGAGCACCACGCGCACGACGTGCATTCGGTTCGGGATGGCGCAGGGTCGGGAGTTACCATGCCGGCCTTCGGCGGTAACGAGAGGTAACGATGCCTCACCTACGGCGCAAGGTCATTCCCCCGGGGACGAAGTTTTCTCTTCGCGCCTTGTCCGGCCGCTGACCTGGGAAGATGACGTCCGCCGTGCTGGTGTGTTCGGCCTGACACGCCGGGATACAGGCCCAGTTGTTCGGGTGGCCAGGCGCGGCCAGAGCGCAGCGGACCTCCGTCTGATTGCGTAGCTGCTTCATCCCGCAGCGCGGTTCTCCGGATGGCGATGAAGCCGGGTGTAGAACCTGGTCAGCGACCAGTCAGGCCGAGCGCGTCCAGGTGGTCGCTCATCAGGCCGGTCAGGCTGGCAAGGAGCCGTTTGCCCTTCTCCGCGCTAGCGAGCGAGGGGCGGCCGATCACGCCTGTCTGCGTGTAAGCCGGCATGCCGTGGACGAGGAGGTGCGGTCGGGGACCGCTTCCCTCGTCGGCGGTCTCCCAGCCGGGCCGGACGAGGTCGGGGTGCACGTGCAGAAGGATGGAGGTCTCCAGCTCGCCGGCGTGCATGTCGTCGTGGGCGTCAGTCTCCAACTCGGCGGCGGCGCGGGCCGCCGCCCAGTCCGACCGTCCAGGGAACAGCGTCATGCTCGGCCCGTCGATGTTGGCCTCCTGAACGATGTTGCTCAGGACGTAGTTGCCCCCGTGACCGTTGACGAGCACCACCGCGGCGATGCCGGAACGCCGTAGAGAGCCGGCGACGTCACGGACGACCGAGGTCAAAGTGACCGACGAGATGCTCACCGTTCCCGGGTACGACGCGTGCTCGTGGGAGCACGAGAACGTGACCGGCGGGAGCAGGAACAGGCCGTACGCATCGGCCGCGGCCTCGGCGATCGTCTGGGCGATCAACGTGTCGGTCGTGAGGGGGAGGTGAGCGCCGTGCTGCTCGAAGCTGCCCACCGGCAACACGGCCGCCCGCGCGCCGGCTCGCTCCGCCTCGGCGCTGGTCGCCGTGGTGATCATAGGGATGGCTGTCTCCTCGTCGCAGCGTCAACGACCCGGCGAGCGGCGAGGAACTGGCCGACCTCGACCACCCGATCGGCTCCCGCGAGCGCTCCCGCCATGCTGTCGAGTACCGAGTCAGCGCGCGCCGATCCGGTGGCCTGGGCGAGTTCCAACGCACGCAGGCCCTCAGCTCCCGCCTCGGCCACGCGCCCAGCAGCGGCATGCGCGTCCGCCAACCATGCCCGCCACATCACCTCATCCTGACGCAGCCCGTCCGGCCAGGCCGCCAGCACCTCGTCCAGAATCCGCGTCGCTCCGTCCAGGTCACCGACCAGCCGCCGGCAGCGACCTTCATAGGCCTCCACGTAGAGGTCCGTGCAGTGCCCATCCAACGGGTCCGGGTCGCGTTCAGCACCAGCCAGCAGCCGGACCGCCTGACGGACGGCCGCACGGGATGCGGCGTCGTCGCGGTTGAGGGCATGCCCGTGCGCCTGCCGGACGAGACACAGCGCGGCGGTACACGCACTGCTGGCATCGAGGGCCGCCGCGCCTTCTCCCAGCGCGACAGCTTCCCCGCCACGTCCCTGATCAGCCGCCTGCTGAGCCCGTCGCATCAGGACATAGCTCGCGGTGCGACGGTCGCCAGCCTCGGTGGCCTGGCTATACGCCAGCTCGGCCCACATCCTCCCAGAGCGCGGACGTCCGAGGTTGTCGGCGAGCCAGGAGAGGAACTCCGACCACCGGGCCTGGACCGCGAGAAGCTGACGATTCTCGACCGGTGACGTCCGGCGGCACGCGTCGAGCAATGCGAGTTGCCCGCGGGCCAGGCTCCACACCGAGCCGGGCCCACCGTCGTTGGACTTCCCGGCAACCAAACCCAATAGCTCGACCCAATGCTCCGTCGGATCCGTAATGTCAACGCCGATTGCCGACGGCTGACCGAACACGTCTGGTTCCGGCACCAAATCGAACTGGTGCGCGAATCCGCCGTTGTCGGCCGCGATCTCGGTGGTCGTCGTTAAGGAGACGCCGCCGATGACAGCTTCCCGCACGGTCTTGCCCTCAGAGTCTTGGCGCGCCGTTGGCAGTCCCTTACGGATCTGGCTGATAAGCATGAGATCCGCGGGGGGCATGTTCTCGCGGTCGTCGAGGTCGAGCAGGTTGTGGACGCTGGTGCCGTAGACCTCGGCGAGCAGGGCGAGAAGCTGGGGCGTAGGTCGGCGGCGGAGCGGAACTGGCCAGTTCTCCAGTTCGCTGAGCCATGGCGCGGTCCGGGTGGCGGCGCCGTCAGGGTCGAGGCCGGTGCGGGCGGCGTGGGCGTTGATGTGATCGG
>NZ_CAUVXO010000331.1:0-5671 GCF_963555865.1 Protofrankia sp. Cr1 | reverse complement strand
CTGTGGGACAGGTCCCGGTCGTGCACCTGGGCCAGGTCGCCGGTATCCGCGCCCTCCGGACCGGCTACCCCGCACGATGGCTGACCGTTCTCCTGTGGTGCCCACGCGAGGTCACCCGTGCCCGTCTCCGCGAACGCGGCAGCAGCGATCGCAACGAACGACTTCAAGTCTGGGACGAGACGCAGGCAGACCTAGCCACAGCCGAACCCGACACGTTCACCATGGTCTTGCGCACCGACTGGCGGACACCGCCCGCGACCGCCGGTCTGATCCACCAGGCGCTGACCGGCGAGTCCGCCGGCGCCCCACCGCTTCGGGACCCGATCGCGTGAGCGTCCAGCTCGTCATACCCGCGCTCACGTTCCACACCATCGACGGGACCATCAGCACCCTCGACACCGAGCGGTACGCCCGGCGCGCCGCCGCCACCTGGGCTGACCTGTTCATCCTGTCCGGCACCACCACCAACGGCCACACCGCGACCACCGCTGAACGAGCCGCCACCATCGACATCTGGACGGCTGTGATCAACCCAGAGCGGATCACCGCCTGTTGCTGGTCACCGGCGGACGTCGCCGAGGCCGAGCGCCGCGGGATCACACCCATGGTCGTCCTGCGAGACCTGCACACCCTCGATCAGGCCCGCCGTTTCCTCGCCGCCCTGCCGAACACGAGCTACGTGTTCAGCCACCCCGAATTCAGCGGCCACACGCTCAGCCCGGAACTGGCCCGCGTCGCCACCGCCAACGGCTGTCTTCCCCGCGGCGCGAAGGTGTCCAAGGTCAGCCCGGAGGATCTCGCGACACTTCGAGTAGCCACCGGCCCGACGTTCACTCTGTGGGACGGCACAGCCCGACACATCGCCACTAGCCTCACCGCCGGCGCCAACGGCATCGTTGCCGCGCCGCTCAGCCACATTCCCGAGCCGTTCCCCGCCCGTGATGTCCCTGCGCTGCAAGATGCCATCGACCAGACCCAAACCGTTCTTGACCGGCTTCCCAACCGGGCAGCCCGCACAGACGCTCTGATCGACCGTGCCCGCCGAGGCATGACCACACGATCGGCGTGAGCAGGTCTTCACGTTCGACCACTCAGGCATCACCGGGCATATGTCCGGCACACTGCCGAATTCCTCGGTTTTAGATCAAGGGCGCGGCACGGGCCGCGCCGCGCGACGGCTGCGCGTGGCGCTGGCGCGCCATGCTCGCCGGACGCGTCGCTGACCCGCCACCGCGCATAACCCAGATCAGGAATGGTAAGTATGCCAGACGCACCGGAACCCGTGGGCATTCCGGTCGGGCTGACCGCCGCCGGATAGGCGAATCCATGCCGTACCGAGCGGCACGGATTCGCGATGCTGGTCCTGTTCCGCGGTCCAGTTCACCAAACACCCGACCGCGTTCCAGGATTCGTAGTCCCGCGACCAACGGAGACCATCGCCGGCAGGCCAGAGACAGACGAAAAACGAGCAGGGGGCACGCCAGCGGGCTGCCGGGAGACAGCCTCAGGTTGCTTACAGGTTTCAATCCCCCCATGGATGATCACTGACAATAGGCCCAGGTGACCGCGGCATAGTTTTTCGCGTTTCAATCCCTCCAGGGATGATCGCTGACAAGATGTCCGGCGGCCGGCGCAAGGGAACCCCCGGACGTTTCAATCCCTCCAGGGATGATCACGAACCGGGGAGGGCGCCGGTTTTTGGGATGGTGATTATGAGTTTCAATCCCTCCAGGGATGATCACGAACCACAGCTACCGCGGCTACTACGACCAGCTCGCGTTGTTTCAATCCCTCCAGGGATGATCACGAACCGGGAACCGTGTGGGGGCGGCGCGGTCATAGCCGTGTTTCAATCCCTCCAGGGATGATCACGAACCGCCCGCTGCGGTCAATGTCCTTCCCACTCTCTACTTGTTTCAATCCCTCCAGGGATGATCACGAACGTCTCCCCAACGCGCTTGGTCGTCTTACGGCGGATGTTTCAATCCCTCCAGGGATGATCACGAACGCGCTGCCCCACCTGCCAGCGCTACGCCGCAGCAGTTTCAATCCCTCCAGGGATGATCACGAACATGGCATGACAGGGATCGTCCGGAATGTGTTTGTGGTGTTTCAATCCCTCCAGGGATGATCACGAACACGAGATGCCCGCCGCGATGTACGCGGAGATGTCGTTTCAATCCCTCCAGGGATGATCACGAACCCGAAGATAAACTCGCAGGTCACAGGCGGTTTCCGGGGTCGATCCGAGGCTCGTTCTGCAGCGGTCCGGCGGTAGTGCAACACCGCAGGTCAGAGCTATGATCCATATCCTAGAGGATCGAGGTCCCGTTGCTCACATCGGGGCCAGGGCATCCAGTCTCCACCAGGTCCGTAGACCCCCGCGACGTCGTCCGCCGGGCGGGGGCTGACAGCAACCGTTGACAGCAACGTAAGCGGACGTCGGCGGACGGCCACGCACGATGGAGGCCCGTCGACCTGAGCTGATGAAAGCCGGCGAACCTCTACGAACATCACAAACGTGACTCACAATTCCCCGATCGCGTCCGGCGGTACTGACGGACCTTCGTGGAGTAGAGCGGGGCTCCGCCCCGGATCCCGGCCCTCGCTCCGGAGGGGGGTGGGAATGCGCCAGTCCGCTGATCTTCTCCGCCGCGCGTGCACCCGGAGGGCTACCCCGGAACCCCCCAACCGTGCAAGGGGCGTACGGCGAACAGCGGCGAGGGGGGATGGCGCCCCTTGCACGGCCGGGAGAACCCGGGGTAGGGCGTGGCCTGCCCGAGCGACGGAGGAGATCAGCAAGCACGAGGTATGGATCAACGTTTCGGTCAGGTGCGCGGCTCGGGTCGCTTCGGGTCGAGGTGGAAGACGGCCACCAGGTCGACATCTCCGAAGTGCTCCAACAGGATGGCGCTCGCCGGGATGGCCGCGAGCGTGCGGATCAGTTCGTCCGCGGTCGTGCCGAGAGGTACCTCTACTTCGTAGTCACCGTGCGCTGCTGCAACGATGGTCATGGGTCAGGCCCCTTCTGCGGGATGGGTCTGGTCAAGGGGCCGGTGCGGAGTAGCCCGCTCCCACCGGTCCCGCCTGGCGGATCGAGGAGGCGCCGCGCCGGGGGAGCGCGGGACCGCCGAGCCTGCGGAAGGTACGGGTCAGGTCCGCCCGGAGTCAGCGAAAAGTCAGCGGACGCCTGAGTCGACGACATCACGCCGTTGCACAGGATGACCCATGACGGCACCTCTGACCAGCGACGATCACGGAACGTGCAGGTCGCGGACCCGGACAAACCGCGTTCGGGACGAAGAGGTCGTGGGTTCGAATCCCGCCACCCCGACCAGCTCAGGGGCCATCCTTCCTCGTTGAGGATGGCCTTTCGCAATCGGTGGGTGACTAGCTGGGTGACTGACCTCCCGGTGGGGTGGCGGGGAAGATACGGTCCATCGCGGTGGCACCGTCCTCCACTACCGGGCGAATCTGCTTGCGGTACACAGCTTCCGTTACGGTCGTCCCGCTGTGGCCGACCAGCCGGGAGATGCGTTCCAGGGGCATGCCGTCGTCGGAAAGCAGGGACACGAAGCTGTGCCGAAGCTCCCGAGGCGTCCAGTCCTTCGCGACCAGGCCGGCCGCAGCAGCCACCCGACGGAAGGCGCGCCGCACGTTCGCGGCTGGGTTACGACCGACGATGACGTTCGGTCAGCGCTGTCGGTGTCCTGGTTCCCTGCCGACCTCGCGGACTCTGTCCCCGAGTTGCTGTCCACCGACCCGGCGCAGGCGGCGACAATCGGCCGGCGGATCGAGGAGATGGTCGGACCGATGCGGCACTGCCGGGACTACGTCGAGGCGCGGGCAGCTGACGCCCGAGAGGCCGGATATCTGCAACTACCGATCGGCTCGCCCATCCTGGCGGGTACGTACCTGCACTGGTCGACCAACGACCCAGATCTACTGATCGAGTACGGCGAGTACGTGCTTCCCCCCAAGAAAGTCCTCAGCTGGGACTACGACGTTGACGACATGGCGACCGAGATGTGAGCCCGAACGTCTGCAGACCATGCAAAGGCCCGACCAGGATGCGTCCGGTCGGGCCTTTTTGTTGCGTTCGCGGTCAGGTCGCGCAGCACCCCTACCGCTCGAAGATGTCGTGGGTGCCGATCCGCAACCAGATGATGTGCGGGCCGGGTTTGCCCGGGATCGGCTCGCCGTACTCCCACAGCGCCCGGCCGTTGCGCGCCCACGTCATCTCGTACACACCAGGCTCGGACTTGAAGCCCTTCACGCGCAGCTTCGGGTGAAACGAGCCCGACCTCAGCCCGTCGCAGAACAGCCGACGCGCCCGGATGAACGCGGCCTGCTCTGCGGAGCTGAGACGCGCGTACTCCGCCAGAAACCGTGCGGCGGGGTCAAAGGTCGGCATGCCGCACACGATAGGTGCGGATGCTGACAATGCCCATCTCCGCGGGCGTGTCGGGGATAACTGCGAACCACCCGCGGCCGGGCTGTTCAGCTGGCCTGTGGGTACGGCTCCGCGGACAGCGAGGCAAGAAGCGCGTCGAACTCGTTTTCGTCGTTGCAGCGGATGAACCGCCCGGCCGCGATGTCCTCGCGCGCCTCGTCGATCGCCTGGCGGGTGGCGGGGTCGGGCTCATCCACCCACTCGTGCGGCTCTGGGTACGGCCAAGCGTCGGGTTGTGTCACGTCCCTCCTCGCCTCCCCTGGGCAGTCGGCTTCCGGATCGTCCCCACGGGCGTGGGGACGGCCCTTTCGAAGAGCATGCCCACACATGAGGGCACTTACAAGAACCGCGCGGGGTGACTCTTGCACGGACGTGCAAGGGATCCGAACGAAGGTCGTCGGTTGCGCCCGGCGAGCGTCAGGACGGTGACGTATCGGTGGCTGATCGCCGACCATGCGGCGTCGAAGAGGTCGATGTCACAGCGGTGGTACTGGATCTGACGCGGGTCGGCACCTCAGCGCGGACGAGGCGCCCCGTCGAAGCGACCGTGTGCGTTATCCCATCGGATCGTGTCGAGATCGTTTCCAAACTTGATCGGGATCCGTCGGCACGGTGGCCGACAACTCCCGTCGAGCAACAGTAGTTGGACGGCTTCATTCGGTTACAGATCTTCGATTCGAGGCCGTGCCAACTTTCCCTACTTGTTCAAGAGCGACCCTGACGGGCCGCCAAGAACAACGGGGCTCCGCCCCGAACCCCGGCCCTCTCTCTGGAGGAGAGGGGAACACCCGTTCGGTTACGGTTGGCGGGATGGGTGCGAGTCCGCTGGTCTCCTTCGCCGACCGGGCACCCGAGGGCTACCCCGGAACCTCCCGACCACGCAAGGGCCGACAGTGAAGATCGGACTCGAGTAGACGCCGGCCCTTGCCCGGCCGGGAGAACCCGGGGTAGGGGCAAGCCTGCCCGACCGACGGAGGAGATCAGCTCAGCCCGGGATCTGTGAAGAGATCTTCACCGGTGCTCACCGTGCCATACGCGACGCGCCGTGCAGGACCCGGCCGGGCCGCTGCGCTCCGGACTGCGCGTGCCGCTGACGCGCCATGCTCGCCGGGCGCGTCGTCTCAGCCTCCCGCTCGGTGCGTCGGTGCGTCGGTGCGTCGGTGCGTCGTCAGGAGTACAGCACGGAAGTACAGCAACCCCGTTGGCCGTAGCCGACCG
>NZ_CAUVXO010000330.1:0-5673 GCF_963555865.1 Protofrankia sp. Cr1 | reverse complement strand
GGTTCAGTCGAGCCAGAGACGCGGCGCTGCTGGCGGTCGTCGCCGCCGCCGCGGGGCTGGCCAGCCTCGCCAGCGCGGACGTGACCCCGTCCGCCGGCCAGGTCCGTATCGACGCGGCAATCGGCGCGCAGGCGGCCGCGGTCGCCGTGTTGGCGCTGCGTCGGCGGGCGCCGGCCGTGGTTGCGGTGGCGGCGATCGGGCTGAGCCTTCTGGCCGGGTGCCTCGCGGCGCACCTGGCCGCGGTCAGCCCGGTGCCCGCGATCGCCGCCGCCAGCTTCTTCATTGTGCGTGGAAGCGGCCCGTGGCAGACCTTCAGCGTGGCCGCTGGGGCCGGGGCCGCGGCTGTGGGGCTGGCGACCCTGGGCACCGCGGCTTCCCGGCCGTCCGCGGCGGCCAGCGCCTTGGTCCTGCTCGCGGCGGCGATCAGCCTTGCCCTGTACATCGACCAACGCCATACGCTGCTGGAAGCCGAACGGGACCGGGCCGACCGGGCCGAACACGAGCGGGCTCTGACCGCCCGCCAGGCAGTGTTGGAGGAAAGGATCCGGATCGCCGCCGACCTGCACGACGTGGTCGGTCATTATGTCGCGCTTCTCGTCGTGCAGGCCGGCGCCGCAACTGCCGCCGCCGATGACCTGACCCAGGTGCGCGGCCTGCTCGTCAGCATGGCTGGTACCGGTCGGCAGGCGATGAGCGAGCTGCGACGCCTCGTCGGTATCCTGCACAGCGACCCGGCGCACCAGGAAACAGACGGCCGCCTTCACGAGCCGCTGGCGCCCGCGGCAGCCGGCCTTACCGACCTGCCGGGTCTCCTAGACCGGGTCCGCGCGGCGGGTCTACCTTGCGAACTCCACGTCATCGGGCCCCCCAGCGAGGTTCCAACCGTGGTCGGCCAGGCAGTGAACCGCATCGTGATGGAGGGACTGACCAACGTGGCCAGACACGCCGGGCTCGTCCCCACTGCCGTCACGATCACCTACACGCTGGACGAGGTCCGCGTTCACATCCTCAACCACACGGCGTCGACCCGCACTGAGGCCACCGGCGGCGGACGCGGCCTCGCGGGCATGCACGCCCGGGTTGACCTGCTCGGCGGGCAGCTCACCGCCGGTCCCGACGCCGAACGCGCAACCTGGTCCCTCCACGCCCGGATCCCCACCGGACTCGGCCGTGACTGACCCGATCAGAATCCTCGTCGTCGATGACCAGCCACTGATGCGTCAGGGATTCCGTCTGATCCTTGATGCCCAGCCCGACCTCACCGTCGTCGGGGAAGCCGGCAACGGCGCCGACGCCGTTGAGCTTGCCCGCGATCTGCGGCCCGACGTCGTGCTCATGGACATCCGGATGCCGATCCTCGACGGCATCACCGCCACCAGCCAGATGGCAGGCGTGAAGGTCCTCGTGCTGACCACCTTCGGCGAAGACGAATACGTCGACCGGGCCTTGATCGCCGGCGCCAGCGGCTTCCTGCTCAAGGACGCCACCCCCGACCAGCTCGTCGCGGCGGTCCGGACCGCCGCCAGAGGCGATGTCATCCTCGACCCGTCGGTCACCCGCCGGCTCCTCGACCGTGTTCTACCGGGCCTCGCTAAATCCGCCGCCGTGTCCAACCCGCCACCCGCCGTGCTGAGCCCCAGGGAAACCGAAATCCTCCGCCTCGTCGGCCAAGGGCTGTCCAACCGCGAAATTGCCCACACCCTCACCCTCGCCGAACCCACCGTCAAAAGTCACGTTTCCCACATCCTCACCAAACTCGACCTCCGCGACCGGGTACACGCGGTGCTCTACGCCCACCACCACGGACTCATCCAGACATGACCTCTAACGCCGATTTCCACGCAGGAAGTTCGGGGCAACCTGTCAGGCGAAGTCGAAGTGCAGGGTCCGTCCGTGGCTGACCAATGCTGTTGGGCGGGGCGAGCTCGATGAACGCGGCCGTGAGTCGTTGATGGGGATCGGCGTCGGCGTCGGCGGCGGCGGCGGCGAGTTCGTAGTGGCCACGGCGGAGGTTCTGGACGAACGCGTGCCCGGTGCCGACTGTCTGGGCCGAGCGGAGACGTTTCAGCCCGCGCATCGGCCGCAGTCGTGCCTTCAACCGGCCGCGGTCGGCTTCGATCTGGTGGTTGGCGTACCGGGCGTCGACGTGGTGGGCCGCGGGGAGCTGTTCGTCGAGGACCCGCGGATAGGAGGCGGCCCGGTCGGTGGTCACCTCGGCCGGGCGGCGGCCGTGGGACAGGGCCAGGTGAAGAACCGGCGGGCCGCGGCGAGGTCGCGTTTCTCGGAGGCGAGGACGTCGACGACCTAGCCGAACTGGTCGATCGGCCGGTCGAGGTAGGTCCAGACGAGGACGCATCATTCGATCATGCCCGATCGGCCGCACCTGGCTGCCGCGCCTGACCAACGCAACAGGGCAGTCGTAGGTCTTACCGAGCATGCCCTCAGTGCAGCTGTCACGCTTGCATGATAAAAGCTTGTCAAGTATGTTCCGCATGCATCATGCAACCTACTGAGGAGGTCAACGTGTCTACCGGCGCGAATCCGCCTGTTGCCCACCGAGGCTGGACACTCGTCCTCGCCTCGCTTGGCGTCTTCATGACTGCACTGGACACGCTCGTTGTCGCGAACTCGCTTCCGGCGCTCCGCGAGAGCCTGCACGCGAACCTCGGTGACCTGGAGTGGACGGTGAACGCGTACAACCTGTCGTTCGCCGTGGCGCTGTTGACTGGTGCCGCCCTTGGCGATCGGTACGGACGGAAGCGGATGTACGGGATCGGCCTGCTCGCGTTCACCGTCGCCTCCGCCGCGGCGGCGCTGTCGCCGAGCGTGGGCGCGCTGATCGCGGCCCGCGGTGTGCAGGGAGCCGCGGCCGCCCTCGTCATGCCGATGACCCTCACCTTGATCAGCGAGGCGTTCCCGGCCGACAAACGCGGCGCTGCCATCGGACTGTGGGGCGGCATCACCGGCCTGGCGGTCGCGTTGGGCCCGGTCATCGGCGGTGCCATCGTCGGCGGCATCAGCTGGCACTGGATCTTCTGGCTCAACGTCCCGATCGGCTTGGCGCTGATTCCGCTGGCCGCGTTCCGCCTGACCGAAAGCCACGGCCCCCGATCGCAGCTCGACGTCGTCGGGCTCCTGCTCGCTGCCGCCGGATTCTTCGGCATCACCTGGGGACTGGTCCGAGCGAACAGCGTCGGCTGGGGCAGCGCCGAGACCGCCACCGCCTTGGTCGTCGGCGGGGCCCTCGTCGTGGCATTCCTCGTCTGGGAACGGCGCACCGCGACGCCGATGCTATCCGCGGAGCTGTTCCGGTCCCGCAGCTTCAACGCCGCCAACGGCGTCAGTTTCTTCATGTACGCCTCGCTGTTCGGCGTGCTGTTCTTGATGATGCAGTTCTTGCAGATCGGGCTCGGATACTCCCCGCTGGCTGCGGGGCTGCGGACCTTGCCCTGGACCGGGGCGCCGATGCTGGTTGCCCCGATCGCCGGTGCGCTGGCCGACCGGTTCGGCAACAAGCCGTTCATGGTTGGCGGGCTGGCATTGCAAGCCGCTGGGCTGGGGTGGATCGCCACGATCGCCAAGCCGGGAATGGCTTACACCCAGCTCGCTGTGGCGCTCGGCGTCGCCGGCGTCGGCATCTCACTGTGCTTCCCGACCGTCGCCAACGCCGTCGTCGGATCCGTCCCGGCCGCGGAGATGGGCATCGCCTCCGGCACCAACAGCTCGCTGCGGGAAATCGGCGGTGTGTTCGGCATCGCCCTGCTCGCTACTGTTTTTGCCCACCCCGGCGACTACACCGCCACGGACACATTCATCCATAACTTCAAGAATGCTGTATGGCTCGGCGCCGCTTTCGCCGTGATCGGTGTCGCCGCTGCGGTTGCCCTCCCGGGACGTAGTCACATCGAATCCGAACTGTCCCAGCCAGCCCACGACACCGATCTCGCTGTCGCAGGCGAGTCGGTCGCATGACGAGCCGCGAGTTCCCGTTTCGGCGGCAACGTCTGCCACCTCGATCCCGTCGCTTGGCTCGGACAGGCGGGCCTGGCCGCCAGGGCTCCGGCACGTTTGAGGTTTGACGTGTAGATCCGGGTTGGCGGAGTCTGCCGGGTTGGTGCGGGTGGTGGCGTTTGCGCGGGTGGACACGGTGAGGTCACGTGTCGCGGAGAAAGGGACAGGCACGTCACTTGTAGATCACGGAGGTGTCTAACGTCTTCGTGGTCTGGGGTGCGGCGTGCCTGTGGACATATTGTCGCGCGCCGTCGTCGGCGTGGTGGGAGCCGGCGGCGTGTCGGGTGAGGGAATCTGGGAGCGGCTGGCGACGGTGCCGCATCCTCGCGCGCGCAGGGGGTTGATCTACCTGCTGCCGACGCTGATCGCGGTGTGGCTGTGCGCGTTGACGGCGCCGGGGCATGACCGGGTGGCCGCGGTGACCGAGTGGCTCGCGGGCACCAGCGACGAGGAACGGCGCCGGCTGCGGCTGCCGTGGGACCCACGCGACAGCTACCGGCTGCCGGACGAGTCGACGATCCGGCGGATGCTGGCGGCGGTCGACGACGCGCGGCTTGCCGTGGCGCTGCTGGACCTGCCTCCCACGGTGGCGGTGGTTGAGGAACGGGATCCGCCTGCCGGCGGGGCGGCTACGGTCGTCGCGCAGAGCCTGGCGCTGGTGGGGGCGGTCGCGGTCGATGGGAAGACGAGCCGGGGCGCGAAGCGCGCGGACGGACGCCAGGTCCATCTGCTGGGGGCCGTGACCCATGGGGACGGGCTGCTCGTCGGTCAGCGCGAGGTCGACGCCAAGAGCAACGAGACCACCGCGTTCCGGCCTCTGCTCACGCCCCTCGACCTCGAAGAGAAGATCGTCACCTTCGATGCTCTGCACACGGTGCGGGCCAACCTCGACTGGCTGGTCACCGAGAAGAAAGCCCACTACCTCGACGTGATCAAGGGCAACCAGTCGACGCTGAAGGCGTTCCTGGCCGCGCTGCCCTGGGCCGGCGTCCCGACCGGCGACACCACCCGCGGCCACGGCCGCGACGAGACCCGGACCCTCAAGGTCGCCACCGTCACTCACCTCGACTTCCCGCACGCCGACCAGGCGATCCGCATCCAGCGCTGGCGTCAGGAAAAGGGCCGACCCGCCACCCGCGAAACCGTCTACGCGGTCACCGACGCGACCGCGCGGCAGGCGGGACCCGCTCTGCTCGCAGACCTCGCCCGCGGGCACTGGCACATCGAGGTCAAGCAGCACTACGTCCGGGACGTGGCCTTCGGTGAGGACGCCAGTACCAGCCGGGCCGGCCGCGCCCCCGCCGTCCTCGCGATCTTCCGCGCGGCCGTCATCAACGCGCTCCGCCGCGCCCGCCGCCACCGCTACATCCCAGGCGGTCGCCGTGCCCACAAGACCGCCACCGCCGCGCTCAACCTCCACGACTCCCCATGACAAGCCAAACGAGCCGCCGACGCAGCCGATCTCAGCACAAGCCGGTCAGAACGCGAACGTGCCGGAGCCCTGGCCTGGCCGCAGGAAGGCGCAATCTTGTTTCGGGAACGACTTCCGTCTGTCGCGGCCGGGCCGTTGGGCGATGTCGGAACGTCGGCTGCATGGTGTGATCGCCCGCCGCTAGTTGTGATGTCAGCGTGTTCCGCAGTGGTCTCGGGTCAGGCGAGCGC
>NZ_CAUVXO010000329.1:0-5720 GCF_963555865.1 Protofrankia sp. Cr1 | reverse complement strand
GCACCTCGCTGATCGCCGGGAGCCCGGCCAGAGTCGCCGGGATCTTGATGAAGACGTTGTCGCGGTCGACCAGCCAGGCCAGCTGCTTGGCCTCGGCGACGGTGGCTGCGGTGTGGTGCGCCAGTCGCGGGTCGACCTCGATGGAGACCCTGCCGTCGGTGCCGCCGCTGGCCTCGAAGGTCGGGCGGAGCAGGTCCGCCGCGGCGCGCACATCGGCCGTCGTGATCATACGGATGGCCTCGTCGACGGCCACGCCGCGGGTGGCGAGGTCGCGAAGCTGGTCGAGGTAGCCGTCCCCAGCCGAGATCGCCTTCTGGAAGATGGTCGGATTGGTGGTGACGCCCACGACGTGCCGTTCGCGGATCAGGTGGGCGAGGTTGCCCGACGTGATCCGTGAACGGGACAGGTCGTCGAGCCAGATCGCCACACCTTCGTCGGACAGCCGCTCCAGTGGGTCGCTCGTGACAGGTGCGCCTCCCGAGCGGGCGGGTGTACCGATGAGGGGGGTGACCCGGCTGGCCGCCGCGGCGACCGACTCGCGGGCGGCGGCGGCGACCGCATCCACGGTGATGCCGAACTCGTCGAACAGGACCTTCCCGTCGGCGGAGGCCCCGAAGTGCTCGAGGGACACCACCCGGCCGGTGTCGCCCACGTAGCGGTGCCAGGTCAGGCCGATCCCGGCTTCGACGGCCACCCGGGCCGGCACCGACGGCGGCAGGACCCGCTCCCGCCAGGCCCGGTCCTGCTCCTCGAACCACTCCACGCACGGCATGGACACCACCCGGGCCGGGATGCCGTCGGCCGCCAGTTTCTCCTGGGCGGCGACCGCCAGCTGCACCTCCGAGCCGGTGGCGATCAGGATCAGCAGCGGCCTGCCGCCGGAAGCCTCGGCCAGCACGTAGCCGCCCCTGGCCGCGTCGGCGTTCGGCGCGTAGGTGGGCACGTTCTGCCTGGTCAGCGCCAGACCGTGCGGGGCGGGCCGGCTTGCGTGCCGGCGCAGCACCTCCGCCCACACGATGGCTGTCTCGTTCGCGTCCGCCGGGCGGACGACGTTCAGGCCCGGGATGGCGCGCAGCGCGGCCAGGTGCTCGACCGGCTGGTGGGTCGGACCGTCCTCGCCCAGGCCGATGGAGTCGTGCGTCCACACGTAGGTGACCGGCAGCTTCATCAGGGCGGCCAGCCGGACAGCCGGACGCATGTAGTCGGAGAAGACCAGGAACGTGCCGCCGTAGACGCGGGTCCTGCCATGCAGCGCGATGCCGTTCATCGTCGAGCCCATTGCGTGCTCGCGGATGCCGAAGTGCACCGTGCGGCCGTACGGCTCCGCCTGCGGTAGCGGGTTTCCGGCCGGCAGGAAGGACGACGAGGCATCAATCGTGGTGTTGTTCGACCCGGCCAGGTCGGCCGAGCCACCCCACAGCTCGGGGATCACCGAGCCCAGCGCGGCCAGCACGGCGCCCGAGGCCTTGCGGGTGGCGACCGGCTTGCCCGGGGTGAAAACGGGAAGCGCCCGCTGCCAGCCCTCCGGTAGCTCCCCGGCCTGGATGCGGTCGAACTCGGCGGCCCGCGCCGGGTTCGCGGCACGCCACCGGCCGAACTCCTCGCGCCACGCCGCGTGCGCGGCACGGCCGCGGTCGAGCGCCGTGCGGGTGTGCGCCAGCACTCCGCCCGCGACCTCGAAGTGCCGCTCGGGATCGAAGTCCAGCACCCGCTTGGTCGCGGTGACCTCCGCCTCGCCGAGCGCGGCGCCGTGCGCGGCCTCGGTGTTCCGCGCGTTCGGCGCCGGCCAGGCGATGATCGTACGAGCCGCGATGATCGACGGTCGGGTGGTCTCGGCCTGGGCCGCCCGCAACGCCGTGTACAGCGCCGCGACGTCGATGTCACCGTTGTCAGCGGGTTGGATCCGCTGCACATGCCAGCCGTAGGCCTCGTAGCGGCCCAGCACGTCCTCGGAGAAGGCCGTCGCGGTGTCGCCCTCGATGGAGATGTGGTTGTCGTCGTAGAAGGCGACCAGGTTGCCGAGCTTCTGGTGGCCGGCCAGCGAGGACGCCTCGGCCGAGATGCCCTCCTGTAGGTCGCCGTCGGAGACGATGGCCCAGATGGTGTGGTCGAAGGGCGACTCGCCCGCCGGCGCGTGCGGGTCGAACAGGCCGCGTTCGTAGCGGGCCGCCATCGCCATCCCCACCGCGTTGGCGATGCCCTGGCCGAGCGGCCCGGTGGTGGTCTCGACGCCGGCGGTGTGGCCGTGTTCCGGGTGGCCGGGCGTCAACGAACCCCAGGTGCGGAAGGACTTCAGGTCATCCAGCGTGAGGCCGTAGCCGGCGAGGAACAGCTGGGTATAGAGGGTCAGCGAGGTGTGGCCGGGAGACAGCACGAAACGATCCCGGCCCACCCACGCCGGGTCGGCCGGGTCGTGCCGCATCACCTTCTGAAGCAGCAGGTAGGCGACGGGCGCGAGGCTCATCGCGGTGCCCGGGTGGCCGTTGCCGACCTTCTGCACGGCGTCCATGGCCAGCACCCGAGCCGAATCCACGGCGCGGGCGTCCAGCTCTGTCCAGTCCAGCTCTGTCCGGTTCAGGTCGGTCCGGTTCAGGTCGGTCGATGCCGGGCTCATCTGAGCAGACTCCTTGTCGGGTGGTGCGGGCGTGCGGGGTGGGTACGCACGGCGGCCTCGGCGCTGTGTGATCAGGCAGGGACCAACACCGGGGCGCTGGTAGCGGCGGTACTCGGCAGTGCGCGCCCGCTGCGCCATCTCCGCCATCTCCGCCAGAACGTCAGTCAAAAGCGATGAGGACCTTGCTTGCCTTGGTCCGGTCCCGCGCCACGGCGAAGGCCTGCGCGGTCTGGTCAAGCGGGAGGACGTGGGTGATGACCGGTTCGACGTTGAGACCCCGGTCGAGCATGCGCACGGCGTCCTCGATCTCGTGAGTGAACCGGAAAGCCCCTCGTAGTTCGATCTCCCGTGTGACCAGCACGTTTCCTAGCAGCGGCGTCATCCCTGGCGGCAGCAACCCAAGCTGGACGACGGTGCCCCCGCGGCGGACCCGCTCGACACACGTGCCCAGCCCGCTGGCGCTGCCGGAGGCCTCCACGGCGAGGTCCGCCACGACATCGGACCAGTCGTCGGGCGTCAGGGCGTCCGCGCGCAGCGTCGTGGTGGCCCCGACAGCGGCGGCGATCGCGAGAGCCTCGTCGGTCAGATCGGTGACGACGATCTCGGCGGCGCCTCGATCGCGAGCCGCCGCGACGAGGAG
Organism: Protofrankia sp. Cr1; assembly: GCF_963555865.1. NCBI lineage: Bacteria > Bacillati > Actinomycetota > Actinomycetes > Frankiales > Frankiaceae > Protofrankia > Protofrankia sp. Cr1. The sequence goes on along the minus strand of NZ_CAUVXO010000329.1, from coordinate 2,466 downwards.
GCAGCCGATGGGGCCGGCTCCCGTGACGAGCAGGTGGCGTCCGGCGACGTCGCCGGCCCGGTCGAGGGCGTGCAGGGCGACCGCGAGCGGCTCGGCCACCGCGGCCTGACGCAGGTCGAGCCCGTCCGGCAGCGGGACGAGCTGGTCGGCGCGGACCAGCACATGCTGTGCGAAGCCCCCCTGCACGTGTGGGAAGCGTGCCGCGCTGCCCAGGTAGGTGACCTGGCGACAGATGTTCGCCCGCCCCGTGCGGCACTGCTCGCAGTGCCCGCACGCAATGGCCGGATGCACCGCGACGGCGAGTCCGGGGACGACCTCCGTGTCTCGAACGCTGCCGACCCCCGATCCGACGGCGCCCACCCGTGCGACCACCTCGTGCCCGAGCACCATCGGCTCGCGGAGCATGAAGTCGCCGACGCCGCCGCGGTCGACGTAGTGCAGGTCGCTGCCGCACACGCCGCCGTAGGCGACGTCGAGGACGACCTCGCCCGGACCGGGCTCGGGGTCGGGCAGGTTGTCGACGCGCAGATCGCGCGCGGCGTGGACGACGACACCTCGGTTGACGCTCATGGCTCCTGACACTCCCTCGGGTCGGGCGGTGGACTGCTTCGAAGGAAGGTCACAGGACCGACGTCATGCCGCCGTCGACGTAGACGATCTGGCCGTTGACGAAGTCGGACGCGCGGCTGCTGAGGAACAACAGGGTGCCGACGAGGTCGTCAACCTGCCCCCAGCGCCCGGCGGGGGTGCGTCGGGCTATCCAGGCGGAGAACTCGTCGTCGGCGACGAGCGCGGCGGTCAGCTCGGTGTCGACGTAGCCGGGCGCCAGGCCGTTGACCTGGATGCCGTATGGGCCGAGGTCGGCGCACAGGCCCCTGGTGAGCATCTTGAGGGCGCCCTTGGTGGCGGAGTATGGCGCGATCGCGGGGCGGGCGAGCTCGCTCTGGACCGAGCAGATGTTGACGATCTTCCCTGCTGCCTGAGGGATCATCACCTTGGCGGCCTCGCGACTGACGAAGAACGCCGTGGACACGTTGGTCTCGAGTAGCCGATGCCACTGGTCGTCGGGGAACTCGGTGACGGCGGCCCGGAACTGCACGCCGGCGTTGTTGACAACGATGTCCAGCCCGCCCATCGCCTCGACCGCGGACGTGACGCCCGCGGCAACCTGGTCGGACTGGGTCGCGTCGAAGGCCACGGCGTGCACACGGGCTCCGGTCCCGGCCATGACCTGCACCCGGGCTCGCTCCAGCGGCTGCGGCGAGCGCGCCACGATGGTGACCTCGCATCCCGCGGCAGCCAGGCTCTCGGCCAGGCGCAGGCCGATGCCGCGGCTGGCGCCGGTTACGAGCGCACGCCGTCCGGCGACGTCGAACAGCGAGCGTACGTCGAGGGTCGAGGCAGTCACGAGTTCTCCTTTGGGGGCAGCTCGGTCCGTGCGGCGTCAGTAGCCGGAGGCCAGGTCGACGACCTTGCGCATCGGCTCATCGCGCACGAAGCGCGCGAGGTTGTCGCAGAACAACTCCACGATGCGCTCGTCCTCGTCGACGGTGAGCGCCGCGGTGTGCGGGCTGATCAGGACATCGGGGCGTCCCCACAGCGGGCAGTCCGCCGGTAGCGGCTCGACGTCGACGACGTCGAGGACCGCCGCGCGCAGGCGACCGGCATCGAGCGCGGCGATGAGCGCGGCCGAGTCGAGCACGGCTCCGCGCCCTACGTTGACGACAACGGCGTGGGAGGGCAGTCGCGTGAGCATCCCGGCGTCGAGCAGTCCGCGGGTGGCCAGTGTTCCGGGCAGGGTGTTGACCAGCATGTCGACGGTGGGCAGCACCTCGGCCATTGCGCTGAGCGCGAGGACCTGGTCGACGCCGCGTGGCGGTGGCCCGACACGGCGCCGGACCCCGGTCACCCGGGCACCGACGGCGTGCGCCAGTTCGGCCGTCCGTAGGCCGACGCCCCCCAGCCCGAGGACAAGTACGTGCGAGGCGGACAGCAGCCGCATCGGCCAGCGTGAACGCCAGGTGCTCTCGGCGGAGGCCGTCTGCAGGACGTCAAGGTCCTTGGCGAACGCCAGCATGCCCAGCAGCGCGAACTCCGCGAGAGGCTGTGCGTGCAGCCCCGCCGCGGACGTCACGGTCAGCGTGGCGGCCCGCTCGGCAGGCAGACCCGCGGCGAGGAGTTGCTCCCCGGCGCCGGCCGCCGTCCCCTGTATCCACCGCAGGCCGGGCGCGGCGTCGGCCAGCGAGCGCAGCCCGCCTGGGCTGTCTCCCGGAACGCCGAGGGCCACCTGTGTGCGGGCCAGCGCAGCCTGCCATCGCTCGGCCTGGTGCGCGCTCAGGGTGCGTGGCTCGCCCTGGTGGTCGGCAACGAACCGCTGCACGGGCAGCAGGTCTGGCAGGTACTGGACCTCGATGGCGGCGCCGGCCGCCGCGGCGCGGTCGCGGATGATCGCGACCGGGTCCAGCG
>NZ_CAUVXO010000328.1:4448-6144 GCF_963555865.1 Protofrankia sp. Cr1 | reverse complement strand
ACCTCGCGGGCACCCTGCATGCCATGTACGAGCGTCGCGACCCCGTGCTACGCGACGTGGCGCACCTCGTCCTCGACGGCACCCGCCCGCCTGAACAACTGGCGGACCAGATTCTCCTTGCCTCGCCCGCCACCGCCTCGTCCACCGACGACAGGGGAGTCAGTCCATGAGTTCCGCCGACACCGCGCAGATCGGCGTCACCGGCCTGGCCGTCATGGGCCGCAACCTCGCCCGCAATCTGGCCCGGCACGGGTACCGGGTCGCCGTCCACAACCGGTCGGTCGAGCGCACCCGCGCGCTAGTGGCCGAGCATGGCGACGACGGTGTGTTCCTGCCCGCTGAGGCCCTGGCCGACTTCGTCGCGTCGCTCGAGCGGCCCCGCGCCGTCCTCGTCATGGTCAAGGCCGGCGAGGCGACGGACGCGGTCATCGACGAGCTCGTCTCGCTGCTGGATCCAGGGGACATTGTCGTCGACTGCGGGAACGCCCACTTCGGCGACACCCGCCGCCGGGAGGAGACGCTGCGTGAGCGCGGCCTGCACCTCGTCGGCTGCGGCGTCTCGGGGGGCGAAGAGGGTGCCCTCAACGGGCCGTCGATCATGCCGGGCGGCTCCGCTGAGTCCTACGCGACGCTAGGGCCGATCCTCACGAGCATCGCCGCGCAGGTCGACGGTACGGCGTGCTGCGTTCACGTCGGTCCCGACGGTGCCGGCCATTTCGTAAAGATGGTCCACAACGGCATCGAGTACGCCGACATGCAGCTCATCGCCGAGGCCTACGACGTCCTGCGCAGCGGCCTGGGCGCATCGCCCGCGGAGCTTGCGAAGGTCTTCGAGACGTGGAACACCGGCGACCTGGAGTCCTTCCTCGTCGAGATCACAGCCCAGGTCCTCGGCCACATGGACGCCCGGACGGGGGCCCCCTTCGTGGACGTCGTCGCCGACGCCGCCGAGCAGAAGGGCACCGGACGCTGGACGGTCCAGATCGCCCTCGACCTCGGCGTTCCCGTCACCGGCATTGCCGAGGCGACCTTCGCGCGCTCGCTTTCCGGCCACCCGCGGCAACGTGAGGCGGCTCGGAACGCCTTCGGCGCCGAGCTCCATCCGCGGGACCTCCACGGCGGCTACCCCGGAGGTGAGGACGGTTTCACCGAGGACGTCCGCAAGGCGCTGTACGCCAGCAAGGTCATCGCCTACGCCCAGGGCTTCGACCAGATCGCCGCCGCCAGCGCCGCCTACGGCTGGGACGTCGACCGCGGGGCGATGGCCACGATCTGGCGCGGTGGTTGCATCATCCGGGCCCGCTTCCTGGACCGGATCCGCGAGGCGTACGCGGCGGACACCAGCCTGCCTTCGCTGCTCACCGCTCCCTACTTCGCGGAGGCTGTCCGGGACGGCGTCGAGAGTTGGCGGCGTGTCGTCGGCTTCGCGGTCACCGCCGGGATACCGACGCCCGCCTTCTCGTCGTGCCTCGCCTACTACGACGGTCTGCGCCGCGACCATCTCCCGGCCGCACTGGTCCAGGGGATGCGCGACTACTTCGGCGCCCACACCTACAGGCGCATCGACGACCCAGGCACCTTCCACACGGAGTGGTCCGATGGGCGCCAAGAGATCCGGGCGAGCTGGTGAGGTCCGTCCCGTTCTCTTTAACCCCCACCCGCCAATATCAACATAACCTAACGAAGTGCTACTAGG
>NZ_CAUVXO010000328.1:0-4083 GCF_963555865.1 Protofrankia sp. Cr1 | reverse complement strand
CATGGCTGGATGATCAGGTCGGTCCGCCGGTGCGTCGCCCGTGGCCTGATCCGGCCGCTCGGCGAACGGCTGCGAGCTCGTGTTGGTTGCCCGCATAGCCTGGAATAGGCCGGGGCCGACCTCGCTCCAGCCGATTCTCTCTGCTTTGTGACAGTGTCTCGTTTTCTCCTTTCTGCCGGGCTGGTTGTCTCGTATACCCGTTGCGGGGTGGTGTGCGACGTTCGTAGGGTCGCGCCTGGTGTATCTGACCTTCTTTTCCGGTGCGGGCTGGCAGTCCTGGGATGTGGCGGCAGCGCCGGCGATCCCTGAGCGGATGCCCGTGCTGGGTGCCCCGTCACCCGAAGTACGGTCAACTTGCCCGACGACAGACAGGTCCACGGCCGGCGTGTGGGGCTCCAAAATTCGGGTGTTGGCCTGTGAGCTGGTCTTTTACGGTTTACTGTGGCCGTCTGCGGGAGTCATCAAGCGGCGTTGCGGTACTCGTTGATCAGCCCACCGGGGCACGGGATCGACACCGGCGCGGTGCAGGATCCGCCAGACGGTGGCGACCCCGACCGGGTAGCCGAGCCCGACGAGCTCACCCTGGATCCGCCGGTGACCCCAGGTCGGGTTCTCCGTCGCGAGGCGCAGGACCAGGCCACGGACCTCGCGGCGGATCGGCGGCCGACCGGGCGGCTATCGCGGATAGGTCCACTTCCGTGCGAGCAGGTCGCGGTGCCAGCGCAGCAGCGCTGGTCAGGGCCGACGGACGAGTTTCGACCACCGACCGGCACTGCTCACTCGCCGGCCTTCATCGGGAGGCGGCGAGTGCGGATCCGGGTGTCACTGATCACGACAAGTGCGCCCTCGGCCAGGTCGTCCATGACCTGGCCGAGGTTGGCTAGAACGACGGAGGCGAGGGATTCGGCCCTCTTGTCGGCACGGAGGAGGAGGAGGACGCTGGGCGCCATTACGGGGCTGTTGGCTAAAAGTTCCCCGAAGTCGCTATCGGCGGATATAAGAATCCAGTTCTCACGATCTGCCAGTGTCATAACCTGTTCGTCGCTCTGGCCACCCAAACCGAGCTACGGATTTCGCTCCCAGTTCGCCGGGATGCCCAACAGCCAGACTCCGCTGATTCCCCTCACCCAGTCCCGTTCTCTTCCTTTGCTGATAGATCTCCTCCATGGTCCGGCTCCGGCCAGCAGGAACTCGTCCATCAGCGCGACCCGCTTGGCGTCGTCGGCGGTCGCCAGGATCGCGTCCTGCAGGTCCTTGCCGGCGGCGGAGCCCGCACCCCGCCAGCGTGGGCACGATCGGCGCCATGACCACTACCAACACCAGCCCGACGCTGGACGCCACCAGCACCGACGCGTCAGCCACCGCCACCAGCAGCACCGCGGACTCCACCGCGGCCACCGACAACCACGATGCCTGACCCCAGCACTCCGGCACCACGCGCTCAGCGAGCCATATCTCTACCTGGTTGATTCGCCCGCACTGCCAGATCTTCAGGATCGCGGCGCCGGTACACGCGGACGACGGCGGGTCGCGGGCCACCCCGAAGACACAGATGTGGCGTGCTCGGGTCGACGGCTGCCGGTACGCTCGTCTCGTAGCTCTGCCGAGTCGGACACGATGTAGGGGGTCGCGATGCGGGCTCCTCGTCGCCGACGGCCACGCAACTCGAGCCGCCTGACACCCGTCGATCCGGGGCATCTGGCTGACCTGGCCGCGCGAGTTTCCTATGCCCCGAGTCCTGAGCACAAGGACTACATGACCAGCGCCGGGCCGGGGAAGCTGCGAAGTGACGCGTCGGCGTGCCCACGTGACCTGGCGCTCGACGAGGTTACCAAATGGCTGCACGACGCGGTGCGGGCCGGCAATGTCAGCGCGTACGTCGAGGGTGACTTCCCGCGCTATGCGTGGACGCGGGCCGGTGAATGCATCTATGAGGCGCGTCTGTGTAACTCGGGGACCGGCGAGTACAAGGGGTATCCGATCCTTCCCGAGGAAGCTCCGGGGTGGCTCCCGTGAGCGTCGGGATCGAGCTGCAGATCGAGTGGCTCGACGCACCTGGCGTACGTGCTCCGGAGCTGGCCGCCACTTGGGCGAGGTACCAGCTGTGGGTGGGTGGCAGATGCGTAACGCAGGTAGAGGAGCCAGATGGCACCTTCCGGCGGTCGGTCTATGGCAGCCTTTATCCGCTGGCTGAATGGATTGCTGCCAACTGGTGGCTGCTGACGGCGCACGTTCGTCCCTCGGCTACCAGGTCCGCGTACTGGACGTGGTCCAACCTGCGCCGGTACCCCTGGCTGCGCCGTCACAACCTGCGAGGCGCCGGGGACGGGATGGCCTGGCCCGACCTGACAGTGGTGCCCGAAGGCGCGGTCACCCGGGTTGTCTGGGCCGCCGACGAGGACCGGGCATTGGGGCCGTTGCGGTTCGCGTCACGCGGAGGAGCACTGGTGCGTTCCGACGAGGCCAGAAAAGCGTTGGCCAACGTCGTCCAACGCGTCGTGGACCGGCTCGCGGAGTCGGGCGTCGGAAAGACGCCGCTTTCCGTGGAATGGGCGGACCTAGGAAGCGCGGACGAGGACGAGCAGGAGTTCTGCCTGGCGGTGGCAAGGCTGGGCCTCGACCCGTACTCCGTCGACGAGGAGACCTCGACGAAGCTGCTAGCCATCGTGCCGGCCATCCCGGACGAGCTACGGGACGACTTTCTGGACAGTGCGGACCTCGACACCCTTGACATTGCCGCTCGGTGGGTCCCGACGGCGTCCGAAGCGGCGGGCCGTGCGTCAGCGGACGCCGCGATGCCGTTGACGCCTCTTCGTGGGGCGGTGGCGGGTGAGCTTGCTGCGGGCGCTGTGTCGGACAGCGCCGACCTTCGGCGGCCATGGCATATCGGTTTTGACATGGCACGCGCGGTACGACAGGCGCTGAACGCCGAGGCGATCGCACCCTTTGACATATCCGCCTGGGTGGGTGCACAGACACTTCAGAGCCCTGCGGGCGGCCTACAGGGCTTTGCCGCTGTCAAGGACGACCGGTGCGGGCTCGCACTGAGTGATCCACCGAAGTTCGCCAGCACAGCGGGGTCTGGGAGCCATTATCAGTCGTTCCGCCGTGCGAGGGCACTCGGCCGGGCGCTTTTCCGGCCACAGCGGCGAATCTTCCTCCTATCCTCCGCCCACACCGGCGATGACCGGGTCGCGGGCGCCTTCGCGGCCGAGCTGCTTGCACCGGCCGAGGGAATACGCCGTGCGCTCGCGACCCTCGAGACATACGACGAGGACGCCGCCCTCGACGTCATCGCGAGCCACTTCGGCGTCTCGCCACTGACCGTAAGACACCAACTCGAAAACCAGCTAGAGGATTTCTGAAAAGTCAGGTGACAGGCCCGCGATGCCAGCTCGGCGCAGTCACGGCCTGCCTCGGCGTGCTTTTTCCAACCCCGACGGTCCCCATCGCCGCAATGAAGCAGCCGGTGCTGAAAGTGACAGTGACGTCCCGAAACGCGGTCGCCGCACCGTCGCTGCGGCCGTAGACCCTGCTGACCGTCTGCAGGTGGCGGCGTGTCGCGGTGCGTAGGTCCGGGACCGTCCGGCGGGGTGAGAACGAGGCGGTCGGCGGCGCAATGCCGAACGCGGTCGCGGCCCCCGACGACGCACACCAATAGCGGCAGTGGGGGAACTGGTACCTGGAGTTGCTGCGGCGTACCGACGTGCTGATGAGCGACGTGCTCGACGCACTCGACGCACTCGACTAGGGGTTCTGGAGCCCCACACGCCGGGCCGGCCGGCCACCCCGGCCGGCCGGCCCGGCGCGGTCAGCCCACCGTCACCGATGTCGGGTCTGGCAGTGCGTGTAGCGCAAATGCCGCCGCGGCTGTCGTGCCCGCCACGGTCGCGGTGATCTGGAAGTCACCGGAGCGCCGCTGGGAACTCGGACGGGTGAAGCTGCCGGCCATCGCCACGCCCTGATCGTTTGTCACTGTCGAAACCGTCTGCTGGCCGTTGTCGAACGAACCCCACGACGCGCCACTGCCGTCGTTCGGCGGCGCGGCGAACTCGACGGACATATCCCGGAGCGGGGTTCCGC
>NZ_CAUVXO010000327.1:1905-6310 GCF_963555865.1 Protofrankia sp. Cr1 | reverse complement strand
CGTCATGGCCGTCGTCGAGAAGGCCGTCGACCGCCGCGGCGAAGAGCACCGGAGTCCGGATGTTCTCGGCCCAGTACCCGCCGTCGAGGACGTCCCCGTTGACCATCTTGCCGGTCACCGTCGAATACATCGGCAGTCGCGGCGACGCCGGACTCAAGTCGCACAGGGCCTGCGCGAGGTCGCCCATGAGGGGTTCCATCTGCGGGCCGTGCGACGCGAAGTCGACCGAGCGCAGGATCCGGACGAAGACCCCTCTCGCCTGCAGCTGGGCCGTGACCTCCTCGACGGCGTCCGTGTCTCCGGAGATCACCGTCGAAGTCGGCGCGTTGACCGCCGCCACCGAGATGCGGCTCTCCAGGCCGGGCAGCACGTCCCGGACGGCGTCAGCGGCGAGCTCGACGACGGCCATCCGTCCCCGGCCCGAGACCGTCCGGATCACGTGGCCGCGCCGGCAGATGACGCGCACGGCGTCCTTCAGGCTGAGCGCGCCCGACAGGTACGCCGCCGCCACCTCTCCCAGGCTGTGGCCGACCACGGCGTCCGGCACGATGCCCCACGACCGCCACATGTTCGCCAGCGCGACCTGGACGGCGAATAGCGCCGGCTGGCAGAAGTCGGCCTCATCGAGGCGGGATGCCTTCTCGTCGGCCCAGAGCTGTTCGAGCAGCGACCAGCCGGCCTCAGCCCGCACCAGGCGGTCGCACTCGTCCAGCGTGGCGAGCAACGCCGGCTCCTCGCGCAACGCCGGGTCGAGCGGCCACCAGACCGGTCCCTGCCCCGGGCAGACGAAGGCCAGCCGGCGACGGCGACGACGGCCCGCGTCGCCCGAGATCATGCCGGGGCTGGGGTCGCCCGCCAGAAAGTTCCGGAGCTGCTCCGCGGCCCCGTCGCGCGAGCCCGAGACGAGCGCCAGGCGGTGGCGGTGGTGGGTGCGGCGGATCCCGGCGGTATAGGCTAGGTCTGCGAGATCGTGCGGGGCGTCGCCGTCGCCCGTGAGCACGCCCAGGTACCGCTCCGCCGTCTGCCGCAACGATTCGGGGCTCCGGGCCGAGAGCGGAAGCAGTACCGCTCCGTCCGCGTGCGGCCGGCCGTTACTGCCGTCGGAACGGCTAGGCGGGGCCTCCTCGAGCACGACGTGCGCGACGGTCCCGCCGAAGCCGAAGGAGCTGACACCCATCCGTACCGGACCCTCGTGCCGCGGCCACGGCTCGCTGGCACGCGGAACCCGGAGCCGCAGCGCCTCGAAGTCGATCTGCGGATTGGGGTTCTGGACGTGCAGGCTGGCGGGGATCCAGCGGTGCTCGAACATCAGCACCGCCTTGATCACGCCCGCGATCCCGGCTGCCGCCTCAAGGTGGCCGATGTTCGACTTGACCGATCCGATCACGCACGGACGCTCAGGTGGGCGATGGTGCCCCACCACGCGCCCCAGGGCCTGGGCCTCCATCTGGTCGCCGAGGACCGTCCCGGTGCCGTGCGCCTCGACGTAGTCGATGTCGCTCGGCGCGACGCCGCTGTGCCGATGCGCGGCGCGCAGCAGGTCCTCCTGTGACCGCCCGTTCGGCGCCATCAGCCCGTTGGTGCGCCCATCCTGCCGGACCGCGCCACCACGGACCACCGCCCGGATCGGATCGTGGTCGGCGAGCGCGCGCTCCAACGGCTTGAGCACCACGACGCCCGCACCCTCACCGCGGACGTAGCCGTCGGCGGAGGCGTCGAACGTCTTGCAGCGTCCGTCCGGTGCCATGACGCCGGCCTTGGTGAGGTTGATCCCGAAGGCGGGCGACAGGATCAGGTTCACGCCGCCGACGATCGCGAGCTGCGACTGCCCGCTCCGCAGGCTCTCGCAGGCGGTGTGCAGGGCCACCAGGGACGACGAGCAGGCCGTGTCGACGACCAGGCTCGGTCCGCGCAGATCGAGCTGGTACGAGATCCGGTTGGCCGCCACGCTGAGGGCGATGCCCGTGCCGTAGTACGCGTCGATGCCCCCCAGGCGGGGCGCCTGCAGCAGGGCGTAGTCGTAGCTGCTGACGCCGACGAAGACCCCGGTGTCGGTGCCGGCGAGCGCCGTGGTCACCTGGCCGGCGTCCTCGAGCGCCTCCCAGGCGACCTCCAGCAGGAGCCGCTGCTGCGGGTCGATGGCGCTCGCCTCACGCGGTGAGATGCCGAAGAACTCACGGTCGAAGCGGTCGACGTCGTCCAGGAAGCCACCCCAGCGCGTGATCATTTTTCCTGGAGCCGCCGGATCGGCATCGTAGAGCTCGTCGGCATTCCAACGATCGGGCGGCACTTCCCTGATCGCATCCACCCCGTCAAGCAGCAGCTTCCAGAACTCGTCAGGGCCGTTGGCAAGGGGAAATCTGCACCCCATACCAATGATTGCGATGGGCTCCATGCGACGCGCGCTCCCTGTTCGGTCGTCAGTCGTCGTGCGGATTCGCGCCGATGCCGGCTACGTGTTCGGCCAACGCGGCTATGGTGGGGTACTCCCAAGTCAGCGTCTCCGGCAATGTGACACCCAGCATCTTCGCGAGATCGCCAATCAGCGCGACGCTCGAACTCGAGCTGAGGCCATTGGCGATAAAGGACTCGTCAACGTCGATCTGCTCGGGATCGATCCGCAAACTGCACGCGATCTGGGTGACCAGCCAGTCTTCGATCCGCTGGCCGGCGGGTATCACCGGGGGCACTGCGGACTCACTTTCCGTGGGACGTACATCGCCTGGCGTCAGGGGCGTGATGGCGTCGTAGTGGTCCGGCGAACCGGACGGTTTGTATCAGCGGATTTCCATCTTAACTTTCGCGAGATCCGGCCGGTGCGGAACAGCCCCGGGAGAGCGGACGAGATACCGCGCGAAAGCGCGCACCATGGCGCGCACGATTTGGCGCCCGGACGTGTCGAGCCGCCGACCTGTGTCGCACCACAAACCCAGTTAGCATCGATATTCGGGACGATTCTCGTTGAACCTTCGTACGGAGGTCGGCATGGACGAAGAGACCGGTGAGCGGCAAGGCCACAGCGCGGTTCTGTGCGGGCTGGGCATTTGTCTCCCCCACCGCGAAGTCGGGAACGAGGATGTGGGCGCGAGGCTGGGAGTGAGTGACGACTGGATCGCGCAGCGCAGCGGAATTCGGCGGCGCCGCGTCACGGCCCCCGGCATCAGCACGGGCGATCTCGCCACCGAAGCCGGGCGCAGGGCACTGGAGGCGGCCTCCGTGACGCAGGTGCAGGCGGTGGTCCTGGCCACGACGACGCCGGACCACATCATTCCGGGCAGCGCCCCCTCGGTGGCCGCCCGGCTGGGACTGGACGGCACCGCCGCCTTCGACCTCAACTCCGGCTGCAGCGGCTTCATCTACGGACTCGCCGTCGCCCACGGTCTCATCAGCGCCGGCGTCGCAGACCATGTGCTGCTGATCGGCGCGGACACCATGACACAGGTGGCCGACCCCGATGACCCGCAGACCACGCCCCTGTTCGGGGACGGTGCGGGAGCCGTTGTCCTGCGTCCGGGAACACCCGGCGAAAGCGGAGCATTCGGCCCGTTCGATCTGGGCAGTGACGGGGCCCGCAGCAGTGTGGCGCGCATCCCGGCCGGCGGATCCCGCAGTCGCGCCGATCGTCACGCCGAGCCCGACAAGGCTCCGTTCCTCACCATGGCGGGCCGCGAGCTCTTCCGCCATGCCGTGCACCACATGGTGGCCTCCTCCCGGCGCGCGGCCGAGAGGGCCGGCTGGGCAGTCACCGAGATCGACGCGATCGCCCCTCATCAGGCCAACCAGCGCATCTCCGTCGACGTGACCCGCCGTCTAGGCGTCCCCGAGAACCGGATGCTGTCCAACATCGCCGATGTCGGGAACACCGCGGCCGCGTCCATCCCCCTCGTCCTGCACCACGCCGTGAGCACGAGGGCGCTGACACCAGGCATGCGCGTACTGCTGACCTCGTTCGGTGCCGGACTCGCCTGGGCGTCCACCACCCTGGTCTGGCCCGACGTCCCCGTACCCGGCCCTGCCCCCGAACCCGCCCCGCCCCACCCGGCCGGTTAAGCCCGACCGGCCGGCTCAGCCCCGACCGTACGACCGCCGCAGAGGCCGTCATGGTCGACGAACTCGTTCGAGGTCGCCGACCCCATCGTCGGGCCGGAGCGCCGGGTCGTACTCGACGCGGACCGTTGCGGAGTCGAGCTCGGTGGAGCGGTCCACCATGATGACGAACTCGACGCCCGCGCCCTCGACGGATAAGATCAACCGCTGCATCTGACTCGGGTAGACGTTCACGCCACGGATGATCAGCATGTCATCGAGGCGCCCGTACACGCCGTTGGGCAAGCGCGGACATGTGCGGCCGCACAGGCACGGCTCATACGTCATACGCGACTCGTCACCCGAACTCCTCGACGCC
>NZ_CAUVXO010000327.1:0-1390 GCF_963555865.1 Protofrankia sp. Cr1 | reverse complement strand
GCGGTCGAAGGACCGCAAGCCCGGTGGGCAGCCGGGGCGGGACGGGGTCGGGTCCGACGCGGCGATGAGGACCGCGCTGGCCGCCGAGGCGGGCTGTGCGCGGACGAGACCCAGGTCAACCTGTGGCACAAGGACGCCGACGGCGTGGAGCTGGCGGGCGACACGAGTTCACCCACCGGGGCGGCGGGTGAAGCAGCCGAGCTTCCATTCCACATTCACCCCGTGCGCAGTCCCGGCCGGGCTGCTCATCATCTCGGGTAGCACCCGGTCCAGCATCAGATGGCGGATCACGGCCTCCCGCAGCCGACGGTCGGATATCTCCGCGAAGTACTCTTGCTGATTCGCCGGGACTAGGGCGGTCAGCAGGCACTCCTCGACCAGGAGCTCGTACGTGCGCCGTTCGATGGCCCCTTCGAAGTACGGCGCCAGCGCGGCGGCCACCACCTCGCTGTGCACCGGTTCCGGCAGTATCCTGTGGTCCGCACGCCGCTGGGCGTCCGCGCGCAGTGGTTGCCGAACCGACGCCGCCGCTTCGCGGAGCATCGGTGCGAGCCCACCCGGGTCGTCGATGTCGAGCGCAGCCAGCCAGTACCGCCTCATCAGCCGGTTGGCGTCGTGGAACAACACCGAGTCCGCCCGCCGGTCGGCCAGGTCGGGCGCGCTGAACGTGAGCAGCCCGCCGGGTCGCAGCACGCCGGCGATGGACGTCGCGGCCCGTCGCATGGCCTTGTCGGGGAGAAGGTGGAAGACCATGTTGGCGAGTACGGCGTCGATCTCCTGCCCCGCGAGGAGGACGTCACGCAGTGGGCGGAAGTGTCTGCTGCCGGGCTGGCGGAGGGCGTGAAAGCGTGTCCAGGGGACATCCCGCAGCAGCTCGTACCCCTGCGCGAACCACCCGCCCGGGATGTCCACGAGATGCAGCTCGAACGTCGCGCCGCGTTCGGCCAAGCGCGGCACGACGTTCCGCTCAAGGCACGCCTTCGTCAGCTCGATGGAGGCGCAGCCGGTGCCCGCCCCGTAGTCGAGCACCCGGACGGCGTCGCCGGCGCGGGCCTGTTCGATGCGCACCTCCACCGCCTTCAGCACCTGGTCGACGACGATGCCAGTCGGACCGGAGGACCAGGTCCTCGGGCGGGCGAGGTCGCCGTCGGTGAACAGCAACTGGTGCAGGCCTGCGCCGTCGGCCAGGTCGTCCTCCGGACCCGGCGTCCAGGTGTCGTGCCGCTCCCGCCGCGGGTCGACCGGCAGCGGCCGTTCCGTCACAAAGTAGTTCGCGGAGATCGCGACGAACGGTTTGTTCCTCGGATACCGGCGCTCGAGATGGCCGACCGGCTGCAGTCCGGCAAGTCCGCAGCAGCGCAGGAACGCGGAGTACTCGATGAGATATTGG
>NZ_CAUVXO010000326.1:0-5802 GCF_963555865.1 Protofrankia sp. Cr1 | reverse complement strand
GGGAGGGTCGGATGCGGGATGCGGGAGGCGTCGCTACGGTCGCAGAGCCCGTCGGGACGCCATGAGCCGGCGCGTCCAGCCGTCACCCGCCGCCCCTACGGGAGAGTGTCGCGTTTCCGGCGGCTCCTCACGATGACAGGACCGGAGTCTGGCATCTTGGGTGCGATACTGTGCGTATGAGGCGACAGCTGATGGCAGGCCGGCTCGTCGAGCGACAGCCGGCATGCGCACCGCCTGCGCCGGAACCGACGTTCCGCTCCTTTGCGCAGCTTCAGCGGATCGCGGGTAACCAGGCCGTTTCGGCACTGGTCATTCAGCGCCAGCAGGCGCGGCGACGCCGTCCGCAGGCGCCACCCGCAGCCCTGGTGTCGATCGTCGTTCGTGATCGCGGCATCGATGCGGGCGGTGCCACCTACGCTGACGATCTCGAAGCAGTCAAACGAATCCTCATGGGAATGCGCAACACCGCTGAGTGGACGCTGGTGCTGGCGATCCACGGTTCCCAGGATCGACTCGGAGCACAGGCACCACCTGACTGGCAGCGTAACGCCCGCTTCTATGACGCGGCGGCCGTCAACGCGCTGTTCGGGGGCGATCCGGCGTTCATGCGATGGCGCGATCAGCACGGACCGGCTCGTCTGGTGATGCTGTCGTGTCAGGTGAGCGCCCGTTTCGAACGTACGTTGATTGCGAACCTGACCCGTCCGGCCGGCACCGGCCAGACCGGCCAGACCGGGCAGTCCCCGCAGGGGCTTGGTGAAGGTTGCCGTCCGGTGATCACCACCGAGCAGCTGGTATACGACAATCCTCGGCTCGGCTTCGGCAACGCAACGATCGTCACCCGTGCTCAGTGGAACCGGATTCCGGCAGACGACCGGGTGGGTCTGGAACAACAGTTGCAGGACTTCAACAACGAGTTCGGCTACTTCGGTGGGCCGCCGGTACCCGCCTCGGAGGTGCTGCATTACTACTTCGATCTTCCGCCGCGGGGAGGTTGGGCCAAGGTCGAAGTGGGTGTCGGTCCGCACGGCTCGGAAACGCCCACCGGCATACCGTTTTGGAACCGGTCGTCGGGTCCGCGCAGAGCAGAGTTCAACCGCCGGTGCGACCGTGGCATTGGTCATCTGCCTAGCCGGTGACCTCGTTGCGGTTGCCGGATCTCGACGTGAGGAGGGGAGCGGTGATGGTGGCTGAGTGGGAACATCGCACGCCTGCGCTTCGGCCAATAGCGCGTGTCCCGCGCACCCGACCGGGGCGCGCGGAATCGGGTGCCGGCTACCGGGCCTCCCGTTCCGCCGGGCTTCTCGGTCTTCAATCCGCAGCCGGCAACACTGCCGTGTCCCACCTGCTGAACCCCTCCAGACCGGGCAGGGTAACGGCAGGTCCCGCCGTCCAGCGGTGCGGATGCGCCATGTCGGCCGGGTGCTCGTGCGACGAGGGCACCGGTGTCGCGCGGGTCGATCGGTCCGTCGTGGTGCAGCGCCAGGCACTTGCCCCTCTGCTCGGTGCGCCGTGCACGCCCTATTCGTCCGCGAGGGAGGCGACAGCCGCCCATACTGCCGTCGCCGCCAGCTATCTGCCGTACGCCGCGTCGATGTTCGGGCCGGAGACGGCCGGCATCTGGTCGGATTATCTATCCCGTGCACTTCCGCTGCCGCGTCCGGCTCGCAGGTTTGCCACGCCCGGTGGCGAGATAGTCGAAGGCTTCCGGTCTCACTCGAAGTCTGTGAATGCCGAGGCCGGGCTCCTCGACGCGGCTGCGGCGGTACTGCGATCCTCGCCCCGGCTGCTGCCGCCCAACACACCGGTGACAATTCCACTGTCCGACCTGGTGGCGCCGGGGACTGTCTGGACGCTGCTCAACCGGGGCGGCTCGCTCGAGATGAGTTTCGACGCCCCAGCCACGACGATCGCGGGCAACATCGCCGGGGGCGTCGGCTCCGGCGTCGATCCGGACACCCGTAACGCCTGGGGCGAGGTCGTTGTCACCAACCAGGTGGATCCGACCGGCGCCACTCTGAACGTCGTGATCAGTCCACGTCTGATCTTTGCGGTACACGACACGGTCGACTTCTGCCCGGGAGCTCTCGGCGGCGCCGTCGCACAGGTCGAAACGATTCCGATGTCCAGGTTGGAGGCCACTGGAGCCATATTCGGCGCACCTTTTGCCGGGGATGTCCCCTTCGATGTCATCTATGACGGCCCTGGCCGGTCCCAAAGCTACGGAACGTCGATACCGACGACCCCCGCACCTCCCGCACCTCCCGCACCTCCCGGACCGACTCCCACCGAGATCCCGCGACGTCCGAAAAGAACGGGCCCGGCCCATACAACCGGAACGTTCCTGCGGATACGTTCCGGCCCTGGTACCAATCATCCGATAGTCGGCCGGTTGCCTCAACGGGGAACACGTATCACCGTTGTTGATCAGGAGTCGGGTACCGAAGTACGCGGCAATTCCGCGTGGGACCGGATCGACCGCGGCTGGGTGTCGGACTCCTACGTCGAGTTCGACTGAGCTGTCGTCCGCACGGCGGGGACCACCAAGTGATCTATCACAAGAGCCAGAAATCGCCGGATCGGCGGCGATCATTGACGCGCCTGTGCCGTGATCGGCGTGAGTTTGTTGGTAGGTACGCTTTTCGGCCCGCTGGGCGTACACAGCAACAAACTAACGCCGATCATGCAATGGTAGGCGCATGGTCGCCGTTCGGCGGAGCTGCGCCACACTCCGGCGAGTCACCCATGGTTATCTGATCAGCGATCAGTCGTCACGGCCTGTCGCTGTGAGCAGGCCTTCGTAGGTGCGGCGGCGTGGCGGGTGGGCTGCGAGCCGATTTTCGCTGAGCCGGCGTGGCTGATGGTTACGCTACAAGGCGGCAAGATGCACAGCAACCCAAGAACGGAGTCGTTGCACGATCATCGGATGGGTCTCGAGTGTCTCGATACGGTCGCGGAGAATCTTCGGATCGACGGGTCGTTCGTGAACCAGGGCGTCGGCGAACGCGAAGTCCTTCGTTCGTCCGGCTACCAGCTTGGACACCACGCAGTCATGGGGGTCCAGGCAGTGTCCTCGTCCCAGTGCTGTATTCGGCGTTTCCACGATGATTATGCGTTCACGCCATCCTTCGGGCAGTACGGCGGTCGAGACGCTGACGCCCTGGGCGTAGTAGCCGAATGTTTCATGAAAGGGTGAAAGTTCGCCGATCGCACCGTCGACCAGATCCGCCTTCGCCTCGTCGACATCGTCGACATCGTCGAAGAAGGCGATGTCGACCTCGATCGAGGCTGTCGATTCTTCCGGTAGTCAGTCCTCGGGAATGGCCCCGAGAACCGACTGGCTGCCGATGACGAGAATCTCTGGATCAGCGGCGATGCTTGACGCCGCCCTGAGTACGTGCTCGAGTTGTTCGCGTCTCACGTGGTGCGCTCGCGGTGCCACCAGGAACGGAATGCGGCCAAGGCCGCCTGTCGCTCCTGCTCGGACAGCACACCGGCGAACGGCGAGTTCTGCCGAAGCTCAACAGCCCGTGGCGACCGCGACACCAGTACGTCGAAGACGGCCTCGGTCCCCGCGTCCAGCGCTGCCTGCCACTGGCCGAGCCAGCGTGCCGCCATGCCGGTCGGATGCACCCGCTGCAGTTTCTCCAGGTTCGCTCGTGCCTTGTTCAAGGTCCCGTCGGGGTCGAGCGCCAATCGGCCCGCCACTGCGCGGTGCAACCACAACCCGCGTGCCTGGTCACGGGTCAGCGTGCCGCCGGCGAAGGCCTCGACGTCGGCACGGCGAAGTCGCCGATGGCTGCCCACCGTCTCGAACGGCACCATCCCGCGTCAACATAGATCAACCACGTGTTGACGGGACGTACCCAGCAGCATCGTGGCCTGCCCGGTGGTCAGCCATGCCTGGCCGACCGTCATCATGCGCACGAGCACAAAGATCTCTTCTATCCCCAAAAAACGCAAACTGATCGCGGTGGTCACGGCCTAGGGCGGCAGGATTTTCGACCCGTCCGCATCATGATCGGCGTACGTTTGTCGGTAGGTACGCTTTTCGGCCCGCTGGGCGTACACAGCAACAAACAAACGCCGATCTTGCAATATGGATGATCATGAAATGGCGGTGATCTTGTAATGGTAGGCGTTCGGGGTGGGCGTTCAACGTGCTCTCAGGAGCATGTTCCACAGGGTCAGGCCAGGGCCGAAGGCCATCGCCACCACGGGGTCGCCGGGGCGCAGCTGCGCGTTCCGCCGAAGCTGCTGGAGAACCAGCGGCACCGTCGCCGACGAACAGTTGCCGCGGGTGTCGAGGATTTCATGGCTCGCGGCGGCCTGATCGGCGCGTAACCCGAGTTTCTCCGCCACCACGTTCACGATGCGCGGCCCACCGGGGTGTATCGCCCACCCGGCGACGTCGTCGACGTCAAGTCCGTGCCGGCCCAGGAGCGTCCTGGTCGCCTTCTCGACATGCAGTGCCAGTACGTCGGGCACCTTTGCCGACAGGCCCATCCGGAAGCCGTGGTCGGTGACCGTCCAGGTCATCAGGGACGCCGATGACGGGTCGGTGACGGACTCGGTGTCGATGACCTCCAGGCTTCCGTTGACATCCCCTCCGCCGACATCCGGTTCCAGGACCACGGCGCAGGCCGCGTCCCCGAACAGCGCGTGCGCGACGATCTGCTCGACATCGCGCTCAGCCCCGGGACCGAACGGCTGCACGTGCAGCGACGGCAGCTCGACGCACAGGACCACCGCGGGTCGTCCCCGCGCACGCACGTAGTCGGTGGCCGTCGACAGCGCCGGCAGCGCCGCGTAGCAGCCCATGTGGCCGATGAAGAGCCGCTGGGTGGTGGGCGGCATCCCCAGCTCGGCGGCCAGCGCGATGTCGAGGCCAGGGGTTGCATAGCCGGTGCACGAGACGACGACGAACAATCCGACGTCGGCGGGATACAGGCCGGCGTCGGTGAGCGCGTTGCGCACCGCCTCCCGGCCCAGCGGATGGGCCGCGCTGACATACCGGCGCATCCGGGTGCCGGTGGTCCATTCGCTTGCGTCCTCGACCCGGGGATCCACCACACCGTGACGGGTGCTCACGCCGCAACCGAGAAAAATCCGTTGGGCGGTCCGATTGTCATTGTAACGGTGAGCGAACACTTCGTCCCACAGTGCCTGCTGGCCCATCGGCGGCGGCAACGCGGCACCCTGCCCGGTCAGCACCGCCGTGTGCATCCGGTTGGTGGTCGTGATTTTCGGTACGGGGTGCGGCCGTTGTCGAGGTGGCCGGGCCGTTCGAAGGAGCTGCGCTGACGGTTCCGGCCCGATGATGGTGCCCGGGTTCGTTCGTGTCTGGCTGGACATCCGGCTTTACCCCTTCGTACACCGAGCACAAGGTAGAGGTTCTACGTGTCCTTTTCATAATGAGTATCGGCCGTCGGATGACGTTCGCCTGTTGGCGATTTCGTTGTGTCTGATAAAAGTCACCGTCCGGCATCGATTTCAGTCGGGCCGGGGCTTGACATTCGAACCGGTTGCGACCGGCAGGTGGTTCCGGGCTGTTGCGCTGGAAGCCGGTGTTTTCAGACCAGGTTGGGTCCGGCCGCCACCAGCAACGCCACATCGGCGAGCGCGACCGCGAGGATGACGCGAAAAGCCCCACGTCCGACCGGTGGTGGATTCCCCCGGTTGGATTCGTTCGCCAGGATCGCGACGACGGCGACACCGGTCACGGCGAGCCCCGCGATCGCCGTCGGACCGACCGATCCCGGGCCGAAAGCGATCACCACGGACGCGGCCGCGAGCAGTGTC
>NZ_CAUVXO010000325.1:0-5807 GCF_963555865.1 Protofrankia sp. Cr1 | reverse complement strand
TACACCTTCGCCCCGGCGGACGCGACCACCGCCGGGTTGCTCGCCTATGAGGTCCTCACCGCGCTGCGTCGCTGGGAGCCGCGGGTGGACGTCCAGGACGTCGATGTCACGCCCGACCAGGCTTCCTCGACGCTGTGGATCGACATCAGCTACCGCCTGCGGGGTCGCTACGACCGGCGCAACCTGGTCGTCCCGTTCTATGTGATCCCCGACCAGGAGTGAGTCCACGGTGAGTCTGCCTGCCCCGAACCTCGACGACCGCACGTTTCAGCAGCTCGTCGACGACGCCAAACGGTTCATCCGGGACCGCTGCCCGGACTGGACGAACCACAACGTCAGCGATCCCGGTGTGACTCTGATCGAGACATTCGCGTGGATGACCGACCTGCTGCTCTACCGGCTCAACCGGGTACCGGACCGGAACTACGTGAAGTTTCTCGACCTGCTGGGCGTCGGGCTGTTCCCACCGGTCGCGGCGCGCGCCGAGGTGTCGTTCCGCCTTGCCGCACAGCAGGAGTCGTCCGTGGGCATAGCACGCGGGACGGTGGTCTCCACCCGGCGTACCGCGGCCGAGCCGGCGGTCGACTTCACCACGGTCGACGATCTGGCGATCGTGCCGGCGAGGTCGGTCGTGGTCGCGTCCATGGTGGAACCCGACTCCTTGCGTGATCATACGTCCATGCTCGGTCGTGGCAATGGCTTTGCGTGCTTCGACCCGCGTCCCAAACCGGGTGACGCCCTCTACCTCGGATTCGACCGGACGGCTCCGGCCACCATCGTGCTGCTGCGTTTCACCTGTGAGGTCGCCGGCCACGGAATCGATCCGCGGCGACCACCGCTGGCCTGGGAGGCGTGGGACGGCGATGCGTGGTGCCCGTGCGACGTCGAGCAGGACACCACCAACGGTCTGAACACAACCGGGGTCGTGGAGCTGCACCTGCCGCGCACCCACGCCACGCGCAGCGTCGGCGGTCGATCCTCGGCATGGGTGCGCTGCCGCGTGATCGAGCTGTCAGATGACGACCTGCGCAGGGGAGTGAAGCCCTACCGTGAGTCACCCCGCATCGTGTCGGTCACCGGCGCAACGGTCGGCGGCGACGTCGACGCCGTCCAGGGCGCGCTTGTCGCCGGCCAGGTGCTGGGTCGTTCGGAGGGGGTCGCCGGCCAGTCGTTCCGGCTTCCGCATGCGCCGGTGCTCACCACGTCCGAACCGGTCGTGATCGAGGTCAGTGCCGGTGACCCCCGTCGGGACGACACGACCAGTCCGACCAGCCCGACCAGCCCGACCGGCTGGCAGGCGTGGCAGCGGGTGGCGTCGTTCGCCGACAGCGGTCCGACCGACCGGCACGTCACCCTGGATGCGACCAGTGGGGAGGTCCGCTTCGGACCCATGGTGCGCCTTGCCGACGCCACCGTGCGCCAGTACGGGGCCGTGCCCCCCAAGGATGCGGTGATCCGCGTCCGGCCGTTCCGGACAGGTGGCGGTCGCCAGGGCAACGTCACCGCGCGGGCGCTGGTGATGCTGCGGTCGTCGATTCCCTATGTCTCCGCCGTCTACAACCGCCGACCCGCCACCGGCGGCGTCGACGGCGAGAGCGTGGACGAGGCACGTACCCGCGGCCCGCTGGTCCTGCGCTCCCGCGACCGTGCTGTGACGGCAGCGGACTTCGAGGTACTCGCCCGGGAGGCGGCACCCGAGATCGCCCGGGTCCGGTGCGTCGTGGAGACCAGCGGCCGGGACGGCGGCGCGGTGCGGGTACTGCTCGTCCCGCGGGCACCGTCGGACGCTGACGGGCGGCTCGCACTCACACAGCTCGTCGTACCCGAGCGGACGGGCGCGGCGATCCGGAGCTATCTGGACGACCGCCGTGTCGTCGGCGCCCGGGTCAGCGTGGAGCCGCCGACCTACGTGGGGACCTCCGTCGTCGCCCGGGTCGCCCCGGCGCACCTGGTGACACCCGACGCCGCCGAACGGGCCGCGCTGCGTGCGCTGTACCGGTACCTGCATCCGATCACCGGCGGTCCCGCCGGCACCGGCTGGCCGTTCGGGCGTTCGGTGCACGTCGGTGACATTTTCGGGGTCCTGCGCGCGGTGCCCGAGCTGGGGTTTGTCGACGAGGTGGTGTTGTTCCAGCGCAACCCGCTGACCGGCGCGCGCCTGGACCCGGTCGAGCGGATCGATCTGCCGCCGACCAGTCTGGTCTTCAGCTTTGACCATCAGGTCGACCTGATGATGCGGGACTGAGGGCCGGCGATGCGCGGAGCCATCGAGGGGCTGGGAACTCCCTTTCCGCTGCGCGGCGGGCTTCCCGAGGTGCTGCGCAAGCCCGATGTCCTGCTGGAACCCGGCGTTATCGACGGCATGCTGGCCGCCTTCGACGACGTGCTCGCGCCCATCCTGGCGACCGTGGACAACTTCGACGCCTATCTCGACCCGGCGTTGACGCCCGCGGACTTTCTGCCGTGGCTCGCCGGCTGGCTGGCCGTCGGCATCGACGGCGGGTGGTCGCCCGAATGGTCACGAACGGTTGTCGCCGCCGCGGCCGAGGCACGACGGTGGCGGGGCACTCTGCGCGGGATCGTCGCCGCGGTGCGGGCAGCCGCCGGCGTGGAGGCGGAGGTGTTCGACAACGGTGGGGTCAGCTTTTCCCCACGGCCGCACGGCGCGCTGCCCGGGCGCCCGGAGCCACTCCTGGTGGTGCGGGTACCGCCGGGCACCGACCTGGCCGCCGTCGGCGCGGCGGTTGCGTCCGCGAAGCCGGCGCACGTGCCGCACCGGGTGGAGCATCTACGTTCCTGATCACGCGCGGTGAGGGGGTTGGACGAGGCCTGGTGGGACGATGCCGAGATCGGTGAGGACCGCCGCATAGCGCGTCTGCGCGCTGGTCGCGGCGGCATGGTGCCCATCCCCGCGCAGCGCCGCCATGAGCAGATGCCACAGCCCGTCCCGGTGAAGGTCGATCTCCAGGCCGCGTTCGGCCAGGCGCACGGCGTCAGCATGGCGTCGGTCACCAGAAGCGATCTCCGCGGCGCGTTCGCAGGCACCGGCGACCGCATCCCGCAGCAGGGTGCGCTCCTCGACGATCAGATCGGGCAGGTCGTACTCGGGTAGCACATCGCCGGTGTAGAGGTCGACGGCGTCGATCAGGTGCTGGTATTCGGTTGTGGGATCGGGACCGTCATCCCGGCCCCGCCGGACCGATGCCGCCCGCCGCAGTCCAAGCCTGACCCGGTGGATGTCGAGGTCGCCGTCGTCGTGCAGGACCAGACGGTAGCTGCTGGCGACCCGGCGCAGCAGACCGCGCTGACTCCGGGGCGTGTCGGGTTCCAGTAACCGCCTGATCGCGCTGATCGCCACTTGAAGGCTGTGGCCGGCCTGTGCCGGTCCGGCGTCGGGCCAGATCGCATCCATCAGCCGGTCGCGCGGCAGGAGGCGGTTGGCGTTCACCGCGAGTAGACCGAGTAGCTCCAGGTTGCGTGGCTGAACGGCGCTGAGGTCAACCGTCCGACCGTCGAGCTCGAGCGCGAGACCGCCGAGACAGCGAACGACAAGGCGCGGCACCGGCGGGTGCGCTGTCGCGGCCGGCCCTGTCACGGCCGGCCCTGTCACGCCATCGGGGGAATCGGGGTCGGCCACCAGGAGCCGCAGCCACGCTCCTGCCCCGGCATTCGTGGCGAGCGTGACCGCGACCGCGTGCGGACCGGCCGACCCGATGAGGGCGAGCGCGTGGGGCAGCGGGCCGATCGCCGTTGCCGTGCGCAGCACCGCCCGGGCACGCGAGCTGTCGACGGGTTGGCCCGACGACCGCAGGGCCACCAGGAGACCGGCGTTCGCCCAGGCGACCAGTGCTGTGGCATCCAGGTCGGCGCATTCGCGTTCGGCTGCGACCAGCAGCGTGTGCGCGGCCAGTCGGGCGTTGGGCTCCGCGAGTCCGGTGAGGCCCGCGAGCAGGGTCAGCAGCGCCGCGCCCCACCGGTCGTTGCTGCGGCGGCAGCTTTCGCGCAGATGCTCCACATGTGGGGTCGCGTCGACGGCCATCGCAGCCACCCCGGCGCAGAGGCGGAACAGCTGCGGTGAGTCCACCGCCTCCGCGGCCCACACCGCATCGTTCGCGGTCATGCGTGCGTCGGGTTCGTTGCCGAACACCGCACAGATCGCCCGGCCCAGCAGGGCGGCCGCCTCGATCATCAGGGCGGTGTCGCCCGCGTGGACGAGGTGCTCGAAGCGTTGCCTCGCGGTGGCGATGTCCCCGGCGACGAGGGCTGCGACAGCCCGGGCGAGGCGCAGCTGCGGGGTGTCCGCCGGACCGTGGATGTGAGCGGAGGGATCGTCGAACGCGGCGCGCATGACGTGCAACCATGATGCCGCGCGGCGGGGAGCGGGATTGAGCCACTCGTGCAGGGCGCTCGCTTCGCGTCCGACCTGCACCGGTGGCTCGACGCCGAACCTCCGGCCCGCTTCCCGGTAGGTGTCCAGCGCGGCGTCCAGGGATCCTTCGGCGACCAGACGACGGGCGAGCGCGAGTAGTACCCAGGGGTCGTGGTCGCGGATCGAGGGGGGCAGCAGGTCGGCCCATCCGGTGGGTTCGTCGACGAGGGACCGGCCCTGCTGACCGACCAGGCGGTGCACCTGGTCCCAGTCGGCGCTGCGGCAGAAGGCACGCACCGCGTCACCGAGCGCGCCGTCGGCTTCGCACAGCTGCGCCGCCTTGCGGTGGACAGCGCGCGCCGCGGCTTCGCCATGGTCGATCACGAGCCGCTCCAGGAGATGGACCCGTAGCACCTCGTGGTAACGGTAGGTACGGCCATCCCCTTCGACGAAGGTGAACAGCCCGCGCCGCTCCAGGTCTGCCAGGCGGTTCGCGCTGTCGGTCCGTTCGAGCAGGACGTCGCAGCGCTGCCCGGTGAGCCGGTCGAAGGCGCTGGTCTGCACGAGGAAGTCACGGTCGTCCGCGCTGACCGCGTTGAGCACGTGCGTTGTCAGGTATTCCCTGGTCAGTCGGGTCCCGCCGAGCCCGGCCAACAGCTTGGCCCGTTCCGAGGCGGGCCTTCCCTGTGTCGCGAGATGAAACAGTTGCAGACCGGCGGCCCAACCCCCGGTGCTGCGGGCCAGCGCCGCGACCTCCTCAGGCCGTAACCGGACGCCGTGGCAGTTATGGAACAGCTCCTCGACCTCCCACGTGCGAAACCGCAGCTCGTCCGCATCGACCTCGCGTACCTGGCCGGCCAGGCGGAGCCGGTCCATGCTCAGCGCCGGCCGCACCCGGGACGCGACGAGCAGAACCAGATTCCTCGGGAGGTAGTCGAGGAGTAATTGAAGACAGTTTTCGACGGTATTCCCGTCAACGGTATTCCCGTCGATGGTATGCAGGTCGTCGAGAACAAGCAGGAGCGGGTCGTTGAGTCGGGCCTCCAGCTCGGCCAGTGCCCGCTCCATCGTGGCCCATTCACTGAAGCCGGCCCGCACGACGTCGTCGACGGCGGTGCGCAGATGGGCCAGGAAGGGCTCGACCTCGTCGAGTCGGGTGTCCAGTGTCAGCCAGGCGACAGGGCCGTCATGTCTCTGCGCGACATCGGTGAGAAGTGTCGTCTTGCCCGCGCCGGCCGGCGCGACGACCAGCGCCAACCGGTAGCCTGCGGCGTCGCCCAGCATGTCGGTGAGACGCGGTCGGCGGATACCGCGCAACGGCGGTCGGCGTACCCGCGCGGGCACGACCGAGTGGAAGTCTGCGTCCCCCATGACTCCGCATTCCGCTTGACGCGACGTTTGCAGATTACCTGTTGCTTGATCACCTGTTTACAGATCA
>NZ_CAUVXO010000324.1:3925-6261 GCF_963555865.1 Protofrankia sp. Cr1 | reverse complement strand
CCATCGCATCGATCAACGAATGGCTTCCCGAACGGACTCCTGAAGCACACCCCAGGTCTGCCCGTCGTCAACCGGCGGGTGCTAGAACCGTTACTGTAGGCTCGCACATGCAGCTCTCCACCGGCCCTCATCCAGCACGGCGACGTCGAGACCGAAAGTTGAAGCGCCCGTTTGCGCGAGACGGTATCAGGACGTACGAGCGTTTCAAAACACGAGGCTTCTCGTGTGTCACTCTATGGAGTATTCTCCGGCGGGAGGTCGACGTTTCTTGCGTAATTCAGGTCAGACAGGTCTTGCGGAATCCGCCATCGCTCGTCGACCAGAACGGGAAATTCAAAGCGACTATATCGAGTTGCTCGAAAAAGTGAGAGCGGCGGGTCTGCTGAAGCCGCGTTACGGAGCGTATGGAACCTTGATCGCGGCAAACGCCGCGCTTTACCTGCTCACCTGGGGCGCTTTCGTCCTGCTCGGCGATTCTTGGTGGCAGATCGTAACCGCGGTGATCCTTGCGATCTCATTCACTCAGACCGCATTCCTTGCGCACGATGCAAGCCACAGCCAGATACTCGTGAGCCGATCGGCGAATCGGCGAATCGGCATCGTGCACGCCAACCTGGCCATCGGAATCTGTTATGGATGGTGGGCGCCGAACCATTTTCGGCACCATGCCTACCCGAACCATGAGCAGCGGGACCCCGACCTCACCAACAAGTTCATGCTGATGACCCGGAGTCAGGCCGGTTCGCACGACACTGTTCGGTATCTGCCGCGGCGCGTCCAAGCCTTCGCATTCCTGCCGCTGTTGTCATTTCAGGCCGTATCGATGCACATAAAGAGCGCGCTCGCCATACCCGGCTTCAAGCCCAGGGGGCGGACGTCTGAAGCGGTTCTGCTGTTCATGCACTTTCTCGCGTACAGTGGCATGCTCATCGTCGTGCTGTCGCCGTGGAAAGTGCTGGTATTTTTTGCTGTGCAGCAGGGCCTCTTCGGCATCTATCTCGGCTGCGTATTCGCAATTAATCACAAGGGGATGCCAACGTACGACAACGACGACATGGATTTTGTTCGCCGTCAGGTAGTCTGCTCGCGAAACATTCGCGGAGGGCGTTTGGTATCGCTGGCGACGGGGGGATTGAACTACCAGATCGAGCACCACCTTTTTCCTCGGATGCCCCGCTCCAACTTTCGCCTTGTGCGTCCGCTAGTTCAGGATTTTTGTAGGTCGAAAGACATTCCTTACACTGAAGTCGGTGTGCTGGGATCCTTCGGGCAGGTCATGCTGTATCTGCATCGCCTAGGCAAGATCAGGCGTCCGCACGATGCCTACGGCATCCGGTGACAAAACCGAGCGGACGTGTGCAGGCACTGCGTCAGGGCTTCCGGCCGACGGCACAGAATTGGGCCACCTTGATGTCGGCATGGGGATCGCCGGGCTCGGGGCGCCACTGCGAACACGAAACCACGCCGGGTTCCAGCAGCTCGATGCGGTCGAAGAAGCGGGCGATCTCATCGCTGTTGCGGAGGATGAGCTGGTAGGGGCCGTCTTCGTTCCAGTCCCGTACGGCGTTCTCCATCACCTCGCCGTGCACTTCTGAGGTGGGGTGGGCGATCGTCAGGTAACTGCCCGACGGTACGACGTCGAGAAGTCGATTCACGATTGCATGTGCCTCGTCGTCCGTGACGAAGCACAGGATTCCCACCAGCATGAGCGCGATCGGTTGATCGAAGTTCAGCGTCCGGCCGGCAGCCTGCAGGATCAGGTCGGGGTCGCGCACGTCTGCGTCGAGGTAGTCGGTGACGCCCTGCGGGACGCTGGTGAGCAGTGCGCGGGCGTGCACCAGGACGATGGGGTCGTTGTCGACGTAGACGACGCGGCATTCCGGTGCGATCGTCTGGGCGACTTCGTGGGTGTTGTCGGCGGTGGGGAGCCCGGTGCCGATATCGAGGAACTGACGAACCTCTGCCTCACCGGCGAGGTAGCGGATGGCACGACCCAGAAAGGCCCGGTCTGCGCGAGCGGAGTCGACCAGGTCGGGCATGAGAGCGAGCATCCGGTCACCGACCTCGCGGTCCGCCGCGAAGTGGTCCTTGCCGCCAAGCCAGTAGTTCCAGACCCTGGCCGAGTGCGGCACGGTGGGGTCGATACCGGCCGGTTGCCGGTGGTCTGTGCTGGACGAATTGTTGGTCATGACGGTACCCCTCGGCCGGCCGGGCTGATGATCGTTGCGGGCAGTGTATTGCGCGGTGCCCTGCCGGTCGCTCTCAGGGCACCGCCTTGCGGGTGGTGTGGACGATGTCCTTCGTCTTCGTGTCACTGGGGCCGGTGGCCGGGACGG
>NZ_CAUVXO010000324.1:0-3481 GCF_963555865.1 Protofrankia sp. Cr1 | reverse complement strand
ACACCCTGGGCGAGGTCGTCGTAGGTGCCCCGCTCCGTGGTGAAGGTGGGCTTGGCCGCGTCCCCGGATGTGCCCAGTTGCAGGTCCAGCCGTGCCCAGCGGGTGCCCCCGTTGGTGCTGTGGGGATTGCGGCCGCCCCCGACGCGGGCCGGGTCAGTCCGTGGTCTCGGCCAGCTCGGCCGCTGCCTTCATCGTGTCGACGATCACCGGCCCGAACGCCTGCAGCTTGTGGTCGTCCCCGGCCCGCTGGAAGCCCTTCTCCAGCACGATGGCGAGTTTCCACTTGGCGAGGATGATGTAGTAGTCGATGTCGTCTACCTGCCGGCCCGACACCTCGGCGTAGTGCGCGAGGACCTGCGAGCGGCTCGGCATACCCCGTAGGTCGACGTAGCTGACCGTGGACGCTGCCTCGGCCATGGTGTCCTCGGGCCAACTCTGGATCATCCAACCCAGGTCGAGCTTGGGGTCGCCGATGGTGCCCATCTCCCAGTCGACGACGGCGGCCAGCGTGGCCGGCGCTCCGTCGGCGAACATGACGTTGGCGAACTGGTAGTCGCCGTGCATGAGGCCCGGGATGTAGTCGATCGGGCGGTGGGCGCGCAGCCACGCCGAGGCGACGTCCATGCCCTCGAGCTCGCGGCCCTTGATCCGCTCGAAGAAGTTCGTCCACCGGTCGACCTGGCGCTCGTGAAAGCCGTCCGGACGGCCGAGGTCGTGCAGGCCCTTGGCTGCCCAGTCGACCTTCGACAACAGGGCGATGCCCTCGGCCAGCTGGTAGCCGAGCCCGGCCCGCGCGTCGAGATCGGTGTCAAATGGCGCCGGCCAGGTCTTGCGGCTGATCGGCGACCAGCCGTCGACGAAGCCCATCAGGTAGAAGGCGCGGCCGAGGACCGAGGTGTCGGCGCACATGGCGATGGCCTCGGTGTGGGGCACGTCGGTACCGTCGAGCGCCTCGATGATCCGCCACTCGCGGAGGATCCCCTCGTCGCGATCGGCCGGCGCGTTCTGTGGCGGGATCCGGATGACGCACCGGTTCTCGCCGCGGCGCAGCTCGTAGATCTCGTTCTGGGTTCCGCCCGACAGGAAGCGGTGCTCGAGCGGCTCGCCCTTGCCGGGCAGGTCGTTCTCGTCCATCCAGGCGGCAAGCCGCTCGAAGTTGATCACAGGTTCCCCACTTCGTACTCGAGGTAGTAGGCCAACGTCGCCTTGGCGACTTCCACCTTCTTCGGGATCCGCTCCGTGGGCCAGAGGTTGTCGCTCGGCCGGTAGTCCCGCAGAACCTGGCGGGCGACGGTGACCTTGTGGACCTCGGTCGGGCCGTCAGCGAGGCCCATGACGCCGGCGCTGTGGATCATGTGGAAGAACGGCACCTTGCTGGTCGTGTCAAGCGCACCGTGCACCTGCATCGCCCGCCGGATCCGCCGGCGAACGGGCGTCACTGCGGATGCTTGGCGAGAATGTGTTCGGCGTGGCGCAGGACGGGGGCGTCGACCATCCGGCCCTCGAAGGAGAACACACCGGCCGCCTGCCGGGCCGCCTGGAGTACCCGTCGGGCCCAGTCGACCTCCTCCGGCGAGGGCAGGAAGGCATGCCGGATGGCGGCGACCTGGTTGGGGTGGATGCACGCCTTCGCAGTGAATCCGCTGGCCGCCCCGTCCTGTGCCTCACCGACGAGTCCGTCCCGGTCGGCGATGTCGAGGTAGACGGAGTCGACGGCGACGCGCAGGTGGGCGCCGGCAGCGAGCAGGACACTGGCCCGCGCGTGCATGGCGATCTGGCGGTAGCGGCCGCTGGGGTCCCGGCTGGAACGTCCGCCGAGCGCGGCTACCAGGTCTTCGGCTCCCCACATGAGGCCGACGGTGTTGCCGACGGCGGCGATGGCCGGTGCGGCCAGCACCCCGCGCGGGGTCTCGCAGAGCGCGAGAACGTGGCGTGGTGCGAGTGCGGACACCTGCTCGGCCGTCTCGGTCTTGGCGAGCATCACGGTCTGGTACGGGGTGTCGGCGAGTACCGCCAGGTCCTCGGCGTAGTCGTCGGTGCCGGCCGGGTTGATCCGCACGATCGTGCGGATCGGGTCGAGCAGGGTCTCGCGCAGCGCTTGGCGGGCACGGGGTTTGTCCTCGGCGGCGACGGCGTCCTCCAGGTCGAGGATGACGCCGTCGGCCGCCGCGGCCGCCTTTGCGTATCGGTCGGGACGGTCGGCGGGGCAGAACAACAGCGCCGGTCCGGGCAGGTAGGTGGTCACCGACTCACCTCCGGGCCCGGATCGGAGCACAGCATCAGCGCGGAACGCACGGCGACTGCGACCACATCGCCGTCCTGGTTGCGTGCGGTGTGTTCGAAGGTGACCACGCCCTGGCCGGGTCGGCTGCGTGAGAGCCGCTTGTCCAGCACGGTCGTCTCGGCGTAGAGGGTGTCGCCGTGGAAGAGCGGCGCGGGGAAGCGGATGTCGGAGAAGCCGAGGTTGGCCACGGTGGTGCCCTGGGTGAGCTGGTTGACCGACAGGCCGACGAGGGTCGACAGGGTGAACATGCTGTTGACCAGGCGGCGGCCGAAAGGCTGGGTGGCGCTCCACGCCTCGTCGAGGTGCAGCGCCTGCGCGTTCATCGTCAACGTGGTGAACAGGGTGTTGTCGGCTTCGCCCACGGTCCGTCCGGGCCGGTGCACATACACAACGTCGATCTCCAGTTCGTCGAACCACAGGCCACGCTGCTCGATGCGACGGCGATGGTCGTCTGCGCCGTTCATCGGTTCACCTCCGTCGGTCGGGGCTTCGGTTTCGGTTGTTCATCTCGATGAAGCGGGGAAGGTGGATCGGTATTGACCATCTCTCTTTCGGAAAATAGCGTTTTCTCCGCTGGGGAGTGGAGGGTGCAGCGACGTGACAGGGGATCTCGACGGGTTACGGACGGCCGAGGGCCAGCGGGCATTGGACGCCACACCGCAGTACCGGGTCGTCCAATGGGCCACCGGGAACATCGGCGCCCGCGCGCTGCGGGCCGTCATCGAGCACCCGAACCTGACCGTGGCCGGGGTGTACGTCCATACGCCGGCCAAAGCGGGACGTGATGCCGGCGAGCTGTGCGAGCTGTGCGGGCTGTGCGGGCTCGGCACGACCGGGCTCGGCACGACCGGGCTCGTCGGCGACCCGGGGCGAGTTCCATCGTGCGGACAGCCTCGATCCCGCGGTTAGCGAGCGGGTCGAGGCCGCATGCGACCGCGGCGGTACCTCGATCCACACCACCGGCAGCAGTCCCGGGTTCATCACGGAGGCTGTCCCGCTGGTGTTGACCTCGATCCAGCGGCGGCTCGACAACCTGACGATCAGCGAGTTCGCAGATTTCTCGCAACGCGACTCGCCGGGGTTGCTCTTCGACGTGATGGGCTTCGGGAAGCCGCCCGCGGAGCTTGATGAACACCGGCTGACCCACGGACGGATCAGCTTCGGTCCGGATCGCCGCCGGCACCCTGGATGCCGGCA
>NZ_CAUVXO010000323.1:0-5822 GCF_963555865.1 Protofrankia sp. Cr1 | reverse complement strand
CCATCCCGACGAACCGCACGTGGGACGCGCGTTCACCGAGCTCGGTTACTTCGCCGAATACCGCATTCTCGGCGTCTACCGAGCCAACCCGTTCCGTGAACAGATCAAGAACATTGACGGCCGTGCGGCCAGCTACCCGGGGCCGGCCGCGTTGGCCCAAGCGCGCGACCTCACAGCAGGTTGAATCGGGACTGCGGTCTGCTCTGCTGTCACCACCGCCCGGCCGGCATCAGCATGCCGGACAGCCTTGACGTGGCCGCTCGGGCCTCGTCGGTCAGCGCACGCACGATCTCGCCGGCGGGACGTGCCTGCGCGAGAGGGTGGGTCTGCCCAGCCCAAAGGTTGACCACCTCAGGATCGCGGGCGTCTCGACCCGCCTGGCGCAGCGGCGAGGTCACATGATGTATCTCCGGATAGGCGATGGGTGCGTCGCCACCATATTCGGCCATGAACCGGTTGCGGATGCCACGCGCCAACCGGCCGGTGAACGCCCTCGTCAACGCGGTCGGGGTAGCTGCGGGCAGAGCATCGCGGTGCACCTGTGCCGTACCGGCCTCAGGGCAGCCGAGGAACGCGGTGCCCAGCTGCGCGGCCCGCGCACCGGCGCACAGCACGGCGGCCACTGCGGCACCGGTGCCGATACCGCCGGCCGCCACCACGGGTACATCAACGATGTCGCGAAGCAGTTGGAGCAACGCAAGCACACTGTAGTCGTCGGCGGCCTGGCTGTCCGCGAAGGAAGCCCGGTGTCCGCCGGCCTCGATGCCCTGCGCAACGAGCACGTCCGCCCCGGCCCGAATCGCCTGGATCGCCTCCACCGGTGTCGTGACGGTGGCCCACACCTCGCTCCCGGCCGAATGCATCCTGGTGACGACATCCTCGGATGGGCAGCCGAAGGTGAACGACACCACTGGAACCTGCCGTGCGGCAAGAATGTCGAGTTTGGCACCCCAGCCGTCATCATCGAATCGCGGTCGTCCGAGCTTGACCCCGTACCGTCGCGCCTCGCCGACAAGTACCTCGGCGTAGCGATCCGAGCACTGTGGTTCGCTTGGCACGGCCGGCACGAAGAGGTTCACACCGTATGGCCGCGTGGTAATCCGCTCGACCTGCTCGAGACGCTCAGCAAGGCTTTCCGCGGTCAGGTAGCCGGCCGCTACGAAGCCCAGCCCGCCGGCATCTGACACCGCCGCCGCCAATGCCGGCGTTGACGGGCCGCCGGCCATGGGGGCGAGCACGATCGGTGCGCTGAGCTCATCAAGGACCATCGGTGCCTCCGAATCATCTCGCTGCCGCAGCCATGATCAGATATGGGCTGCCCATCCGTAGCTGTTCGGTGATGCCGTTGGGCGGCTGTACCGAGGGCCCGGCCGGTGGTTTCCGGTGGTCTCCCCGAGATCATCCTGCCGGAATGTCGCAATGACCGTGTGAATCCGCTGCCGGCACCCTGGGTATGGTCTGCGACACCAAGGCCGCCCCCGTGCCGCGGGGCGCTTGGCCTCGCACCGACTGGTGGTGGGCGAGCGCCCTGTCGACAATGGACTCGGCAGAGCCAAGATAGAGCGTCGGGTCCAGCAGTTGGCCCAGTGCCTGGGCATCGAGCGTGTCGAGCAGCTCCGGTACCGCACGAAGGGTCTCGTCGAATGTGCTTTCGCCTGCCAGCGCGATGCGGCCGAGCAGCTTCTTGGCCGCAGCCTTTCCGAGCACCGGTGCGAGAACGACGCCGAGCCTCTCCGAAACAATGCTGCCGCCGGTGAGAGCCAGATTCGTACGCATCTGGCGGGGGAAAACCTGCAATCCCTCACTCAGTTCGGCCGCCGTCGCCGCCGCTCCACCGGCCAACCGCAGGCACTCCCGCAACGGCTGCCACTCGGCGTGCCAGCCGCCCGCGGACCGCTCATCTTCGGACAGCATGGCTTGGGAGAGCACCGTAGCGTACATCGGAACCTGGCGAGCGGCCGACATGATCAACGTAGCAAGCACCGGGTTCCGCTTCTGCGGCATAGCCGACGAAACTCCTCTACCTTCCGCGACCGGCTCCGCAACTTCGGCAACCTCCGTACGCGACATGCCCAGAACGTCGAGCGCCATCTTGCCGACCGCTCCGGTGACGAAAGTCGAGACCGCACCGACATCCGCGAGCGGGGCCCGCAGGGCATGCCACGGCAGCAGTGGCTCAGGCAGACCGAGCTCCTGCGCGAACACGCCCATCAGCTCAAGCCCGTGGTCGATCCCGCCGAGCGACTCCGCCGTGCCCGGTGCTCGGGAATACTCCAGATAGGATGCCAAGGTTCCGGCAGCCCCACCGAGCTGGGCGGGCAGACCCGATTCGGTGAGACGCCGAACGCGTCGCAACGCGTCCAGCACAAGCGTGAGCCAACCGGCTGCCTTGAGCCCGAAAGTGATCGGCACCGCGTGCTGGGTGAGCGTCCGGCCGGCCATCGGGGTCGACCGGTGGGTCCCCGCAAGTGCGGCCAGTGCGTCGGCGCAGCGCACCAGGTCGTCGGCTACAGCGTTGAAGACCCGGGTGGCCAGGAGCATCGCCGCCGAGTCCAGGATGTCCTGGCTCGTCCCTCCCCTGTGCACGAACTCGGCTGCCGTCGGGTCGGCGCGCGCAACCTCGGCCGTGAGCGCCTGTACCAGCACTACCACCGGGTTTGCAGCGCCACGCGCCTGGACACTCAACGCCGGCAGATCCAGAAGTTCGGCGCGGGCTGCCGCCTCGATGGCGGCGACCGCCGAGCGCGGGATGACACCGAGTTCGGCCTGCGCCCGGGCGAGCGCGACCTCCACATCCAGCATCGCCTGAAGCCACGCCTCGTCGGTCACCAGCCCCGCCACCCGGGTGCCAGCCCAGACCGGGGCAAGCAGGCCCGCATCCGTTCCCGCTGTTTGTTCGCTCATGACGAATTCCTCGCGCTCGCGCCGACTTCAGGCTGTCTGGGCAGCTGTCCCGCGGGTACCGGGACTGACAGTGTCGCTCGGGCGATCGCGTCGGCATCGCCCAACATCACCGAATTCACCCCTGGCCGTGCCCCAGCGGCGGTAACCCAGTGTACACTCTCGGTCGGCACGCCATATGCGAACACCCTCGGGTGGGGCCGGCCGTCCGCGTCAACCAGGTGATATGGACTCACAGTGACAGCAAGACCGCCGGACTCGTAATCTCTTCCCGTCGTGTCCGGGATCCGGTACGGCCGACACGCCCGGGTACGCATCAAGTACTGGATCAACGGGTCGACCGTACGTCGAATGTCCACTTCGGGCAGTCGTGCCTCGACCAACGTGCCCACTGCAACCGTTGAATCAGCCACAGTGGATGCGGTGACCAGGAACGCGGTGTCGCCCACCTCGACCTGCATCCCCGGCCCGACCACGTGCACCACCCCCGCCTCGATCAGAGCAATCATCTCCTCGATCCGACGCGCGGGTGGTCCGATGGACAGATAGGCGTTCAGCGGGGTGTACCAGCTGCGAAGCTCGTCCCGGTAGGACGAACCGGTCAACCCGCCGTAGTCGACTATCAGCCGGACTTCATTGCGAATGTCCCGCAACACATCCAGCGCCGCCTTGAGCGGGCTGCTCAGGTTCCCCCGCCGGGCTTGCACCACGTCACCGACGAGCAATTTCAGCAGCCAGCCACGGAACTCCTCCGGGGAGCCGAAACGGCACCCGGCGTGCGGGTACGCCACCAGATCCCAGTCCCACCGCTCGTCATCGGCGATCCCGAATTCCTTCAGCAGTTCGACGGTAGCCGTCGCATCGGCGTCGGTGCATCGGAGGCTGAAGTCCTCAGCGGCACACCGACCGTCCCGCTCTTCCAAGAGTGTGGTGTAGTATACCAGTTCGACCTCACGCGCGATCAACGGCCACACCTCGACCCGAAATACCGCTGGGCAGCCCTTCTCGGCGCGCGATCGGAATCGTTCGATCACGGTGCTGGTAAGAAAAACCGGCTCGTGCCGTCCCGATACGCCTTTCTCGTTCTCCCCTCGTGCGTGATAAGGAACACCCCGTCGAGAACTCGCATAGATCACCGGCTCCTGCCCGGAAGCCCGATACACGAGCCCACTGTCGGCGCGTTCGAAACGACCGCCCCGATCGACCGTCAACAACGCCAGATAATCGAAGAAGTTCAGGCCCATACCGCGAAGCGCCACCCGCTCACCAGCCACCACTGCGCCCAGGTCCACCTCCGCCGGATTCGACGGCGGCACGTACCTCAGGCCCCGTGCCGCCGCAAGCCGGCTCAGTCGGCGCTCGTCCTCTCCCAACGGCATGTCCACGTGACCCTGGGCCAGAACGACCGCGGACAGGCCGGCCACCCGGGATCCGTCGGCAAACCACACCACCAGGGCGCCGTCGACATCCTCATTCAGTGCGACCACTGTACGCGCATGGAGTCGGATCGATACCCCAGACGGCGCCGTGTGGCAGATCCGGCGCAGTGCCCAGGTCAGATAATGCCCGTAGAGTGCCCGTGACGGGTACGAGTCCGGACCGAGGTCCCCGGCCTCGGCCAACACCGCGGCCGGATACCGGTCGAACGGTTCCATCAACGGTAGCGTCTTGGCCCATTCATGCAGGCTCGGTCCGGGTCGGATAGGCCCGGCACACGCCACGCTTTCGTCGGTGAACACCGTTACCTGAGACGCGATCGTATTCATCAGCAATGATGGCGACTGAGCAGTCGTCCACACTCGGCCGCCGAAGTCGACAAATGGGTCGACGAGATGCACCACGACATCTCGTACCCTCAGCTCCGCATTGGCGCAGATTCGTTCCACGACACACAGCCCACGCGGGCCGGCACCAACAACACATACCTCCGATCTGCCGGCGGGTTCGAACGTCATTGAATCAGGTTCATGCAAAGCGATCCCCCTAGAAGCTGGTCGCCGTCGACCACGGCCAGAGCCCGGCGGCGACATCGACCAGTCCTGTACCGGGATCAGCAGATGCCGATGGCTGGCATTGTGCGCCACGGCGGCATACCGGATGAGGAGCGGCGCCGTAATCAGGGCCTTGGGGGTAGTCGTGAATGTTCGGTGACGACCACTCCGGCCGTCTCCAGAATTGAATGAGCTGCCTTCTTTTACCACTCCCGGAAACGGTCGAACGTGGTTCCCGTTCAACCGTGCTTCGGGACGAGTCGGGGCATGCGAGCATTACGGTTCCGATGACCTCTCACATCGAGGCCGTCCTCCTACATGTCGACACCGAGACGGCCGTGGATCATTTTCACCAGCTCGTCGACACCGGGCGCCTTGAGGATGCCGTAATGATCCGCTTCGAGGTCGATGAGCGTCGGCGCCTCCGACGAGTACCTACCGCTGTTCTCAATAAACGAGTAGTCGTCACCCCGGGCCTTGAAAATAGTGATCGGCGCATTGATCCATCGTTCTGTCAGCTCGTGGAATTCGTACGTGAACTGATACGTCCGCTCAACTACCCGGATAATCCTTCTGACCAGATCCGCCTCGAGATCCGCAAAATTCGAGCTGACGAAGGACGCGAAGCTCTCCTCGTCGTCGACTTTCTTCAGACACTCGGCAACCAGCGGACCGGCAATGGTGCCCGCGAAGACCGAGAAAAGAATCGTCAGAAACGTCCGATCTCCGTAGCTGCGTCCGACAGCGTTGGCGTGCTCGTCGACCGCTCGGATCC
This sequence comes from Protofrankia sp. Cr1, assembly GCF_963555865.1. Classification (NCBI taxonomy): domain Bacteria; kingdom Bacillati; phylum Actinomycetota; class Actinomycetes; order Frankiales; family Frankiaceae; genus Protofrankia; species Protofrankia sp. Cr1. The sequence continues at coordinate 155 of NZ_CAUVXO010000323.1, read as the reverse complement.
TCGGTGCGCCAGGAGCGATCAGGAAAAGGTTTTCCACCTGCTCGCCGGAGCGCTCGAGCTGCGAGGCGGTTTCGAAGGCGATGCGTGCTCCGAAGGAGTATCCCCAGAGCGTGTACGGCCCCGCCGGCTGAAGTCGCCGGATGACCCTGACGTCC